>CAZTVY010000305.1:0-3674 GCA_964617235.1 uncultured Rikenellaceae bacterium
CAGGCCGCAGAAAGTTCCTCCACTGCCATTGAGTACAAAACGTTGTTTCCTCCAGCGCCGCCATACTCAACAGGAATAGGAATTCCCATTATTCCGAGTTTGGCCATCTTCTCAACTGTTTCAACGGGGAAACGCTCCTCCTCATCCACTTCGGCGGCAAGGGGTTTTACCTCTTTATCCGCAAATTCTCTAATCATTTGCAGAAATAGAGTTTCTGTTTTTGATAAGCTAAAGTCCATCTATTGTTTTTTTAATATTACAACTCCCTAAAAGCAAGAGGTCATATCTTTTCAGATATGACCTCTTGTGATTTTATACCTAAAGGTCCTAACTAAAAGACCCTCAAAGTAAAATTAATTGTTAGTGAAATAACAATAGAATTCTGTTAAAAAAGGTAAAATATGTTATATAGTCATTCCGCCGTCAACACTCAAGGTTGCTCCGTTAATGTAAGCAGCCTCATCGGAAGCTAGGAATAAGTAAGCCGAAGCTATTTCCTCAGGTAAACCTAAACGTCCTGCAGGAACTTTTGCTTTCATTCCATCCAATACGTTCTCTGGCATCTTTGCAACCATTTCGGTAGCAATAAAACCAGGAGCAACAGCATTTACGGTGATTCCTTTACGACCTAGCTCACGAGCCAAGGTTTTTGTCATACCAATTAAACCTGCCTTTGTAGCAACGTAGTTGGTTTGGCCAAAGTTACCGTAAAGTGCAACAACCGAAGATGTATTGATAATTCTGCCGTAGTTCTTCTCAACCATGTACTCCGATACAATCTTAGTACAGTAGAAAACACCTGTTAGGTTAACATCAATAACCTGCTGCCATAACTCTGGGGTCATTTTCTTTAAAGTGCTATCGCGGGTGATACCAGCATTATTTACAAGGATATCGATTTTACCGTACTTTTCAACTACGGCTTTAGTTGCAGCCTCAATCTCGTCGTACTTTGATGTATTTACCTTTGCAAAAACTGCTGTTTTGCCTTCGGCAGTTAATTTGGTAGCCAACTCGTTACCGCGGGCTTCGTCCAAATCCCAAATTACGGTTACAGCACCCTCAGCCGCAAATCTGATAGATGTAGCAGCGCCAATACCTGCAGCACCGCCTGTTATAATGGCAACTTTATTCTCAAGTCTTTTCATTATTTCTGATTTTAAATGATTAAACAAATTGTGTGTTGTGCTTAAGTTTAGCCACTCCAGTAATGCAAGGCGCACCCTCGGAGTTAACTAGCGAGCAATTAATTATGCCGATATGTTTCTCGGTGTTTACCTCCATAACTTCGAAACGAGCTTCGTACTGCTCCTCTACAAAGATTGGCGCAAGAAACTTCATCTCCTGCGATAAGTAAATTGTTCCCTCGCCAGGAAATAGCGTTCCGAATACTTTGGAAAACACAGCACCCGATAGAAATCCGTGAACAATTGGTTTCTTAAACATTGTTTTAGCAGCATACTCCGCATCGATGTGGATTGGGTTGAAATCGCCAGTAACCTCGGCAAACTTCACCACATCGGCCTGAGTAAACTTTACGCCATGCGTATAAACATCTCCTTGCTTTACCATAGGTGATAATTATATTTTGATAACTAATGTTACTAAACGTTTTTAAGGATGATAGCAGTACCCATACCGCCACCTATACAAAGTGAAGCCATACCAAACTTCTTACCGCTACGTTTCATCTCGTGAATTAAGCTAACGGTAATTCTGTTGCCCGAAGCACCAATTGGGTGGCCAAGAGCAATTGCTCCACCATTAACGTTGCAGTACTTATTGAACCAATCAGCAGTTACTCCGTGGTCTTCGCAAAGTTGCTTCATAACGCCAAGCGACTGAGCTGCAAAAGCCTCGTTCAATTCAACAACCTCCATATCGGTAAGTTTCATACCTGCCTTTTTAAGTGCATTGGCAATAGCAGGAACTGGACCCATACCCATAATTGCTGGGTCAACGCCACCCTGACCGGTTGCAACAATCTCTGCTAATGGTTTTAAACCGAACTTGGCAACAGCCTCCTCCGATGCAACCAAAACAAACGATGCACCATCGTTAATACCTGAAGCGTTACCTGCGGTAACAGTTCCATCCTTCTTGAATGCAGGACGTAATCCCCCTAATTTTTCAAGGTTAGTAGCGCGATTTACGAACTCATCGGTATCGAAAATTATAGTCTCCTTCTTGCTAGGAATCTCAACAGGAACAATCTCGCCTTTAAACTTACCAGCATCAATAGCTGCAGCAGCTTTTTGTTGTGAACCAAATGAGAACGCATCCTGCTCCTCGCGGGTAATACTATACTTAGTAGCGATATTTTCGGCGGTAATTCCCATGTGATATCCTTGGAACGCATCGGTTAAACCATCGGTAACCATGTGGTCCATCACAACCAGATCGGCCATTTTGTGACCATTACGGATTGTGCCTGGCATAACAAATCCCGAACTCGACATAGACTCGGTTCCACCAGCAAGAATCAAATTAGCATCGCCAGCCTTAATGCTTGCAACTGCGTTGATAATTGATTTCATACCGCTACCGCAAATCATATTAAGACCGTAAGCAGGAACTTCCTGTGGAATTCCAGCCTTAATTGCTGCCTGACGGGCAACACCTTGTTTTTGTCCAGCCATAAGGATGTTTCCAACAATCACCTCGTCGATTTTTGCTGGGTCAACCTTAGTCTCGGCTAGAATATTCTTAATAACAGTAGCAGCTAAATCTGCCGCTGGTACGTTAGCAATAGTTCCAAGGAACTTGCCGATAGCGGTACGCTTAGCGGCAACAATGTAAACTTTACTCATAGGTTTATTTTGTATTAGTTTAGGTCGGTTTTTTTATTGTTGAACTGGTTTTAGGTCGGCAGCAATTATGAGCTTAGCCTCAGTTGCGGCTTGAACCTCCTCAATGCTAAACTCAGGATTAATCTCCTTTAGGACAATGCCTTCGGGGGTAATTTCCATTACGCCCATTTCGGTGATAATAAGATTTACCTGTCCGGCAGCAGTTAATGGCAGAATGCACTCCTTCATAATTTTATGTGAACCTTTAGCGGTGTGCTCCATGGCAAGAATCACCTTTTTTGCACCAATCAGCAAATCCATTGCACCGCCCATGCCTGGGGTTAGTTTACCAGGAATCATCCAGTTTGCAAGGTTTCCTTTCTCGTCAACCTGCAGTGCACCAAGAATTGTAACATCAACATGTCCTCCACGGATAATTCCAAAAGAGGTTGCGCTATCAAAAGTTGAAGCACCCTTTGCTAAGGTAACAAATCCGCCTCCTGCATTCGATAAATTCTTATCCTCCTTGCCTGGCTCTGGGGTTGGACCTAGTCCAATCAACCCATTTTCGCTTTGGAGGATTACATTAACACCGGCGGGAATATAGTCTGGAACAACTGTTGGCAAACCAATTCCTAAATTCACTAAATCTCCATCCTTAAGCTCAAGAGCGGCTCTCCGAGCAATAAATTCGCGTATCTGATTCTTATCCATAGTAAATTAATCTTATATTTTCTATAAAGTTTATGCCGAATTTAACCCACTAATATAAATAAATTATCGGTACAGAAAGTTACAAATCTACGGCTTTATTCTCTTACAATTTAGAATTAGAATGATGTTATAGGAAATAAACCATAAAAAATATTGACGTGACAGCAATAA
>CAZTVY010000306.1:0-3669 GCA_964617235.1 uncultured Rikenellaceae bacterium
TATGGATGGAATTGAAATTACCCGAGAAATTCGGTTGAGCAACTCCAAGGTAATAATTGTCGCCCAAACTGCTTACAGTTCGGGTGTCAAAGTCAACCTAAGCATCGAGGCAGGATGTAACGATTTTATTACCAAACCAATAAGCCGGTTGGACTTATTTAATATCCTTAGGAAGCACTTATCACCACCAGATTCTATTTAGAGTTAATGGTTGATTGGAAATCGAGCAAGAGGGGTAACACTATGTGGAGATAAATCCCCAGCAAGAAAGCGATAATACCCAGTAATGGCAATCATTGCAGCATTATCAGTAGTGTATCTAAATTGAGGAAGGTAAACATTCCAGCCTTTTTTGAGCCCCAGCATAGTTAAACCATCGCGTAAACCTGAATTAGCTGATACACCTCCAGCAATAGCGACCTCAGTAATTCCATACTTATTAGCGGCCATCTCAACTTTGCTAAGCAAAATACTAATTATTGTATGTTGAAGCGATGCACATAAATCGGCCTTACGCTCTTCAATAAAATTAGGATTCTCATTCATCCTATCACGTAATGTATAAAGAAAAGAAGTCTTTAATCCGCTAAAACTAAAGTCCAACTCTTTAATGTTTGGCTTGGCAAACTGAAACGCACTGGCATCGCCAATCCTTGATAATTTATCAATTACAGGACCACCTGGATAAGGCAAACCCATAACCTTAGCACATTTGTCGAAAGCCTCGCCGGCTGCATCATCAATAGTTTCCCCAACAATTTCCATATCCAAATAATCCCTTACAACAATAAGTTGTGTATGTCCACCTGATACTAGCAAACATAAAAATGGGAACGAAGGGTGTGCTTGGTTAACATCATCTTTAACAAAATGTGCTAAAACATGCCCCTGTAAGTGATTGACTGCAACTAAAGGGATATTCTGAGCAAGAGCCACTCCCTTTGCAAAAGAGGCTCCAACCAACAACGAGCCTAATAATCCTGGTCCACGGGTAAAAGCGACAGCATCAATGTCATCAATTGAAATACCCGCATTTTTTATTGCACTATGTACAACAGGAATAATATTAGCCTGATGAGCACGCGAGGCCAATTCGGGCACAACACCCCCATATTCGTTATGAATCTCCTGATTACTAATTAAATTAGAGAGCAAAAACCCATCGCGAATAATTGCAGCAGAAGTATCGTCGCACGAAGATTCAATCCCTAAAATTGTTACACTCATCGCTAAATTTTATTAAACCACAAAAAAAAGTAATTATCCCCCTTAAAATGTAGAAAAAATCAACGTATTTTGTTAATTTCGGTACGCCATTTGGAGATATAGAATTATAAATTGTAAGCAACAAAAGTATCAAAAAATTACTAAAAATATCAGTTTGGATATTCGTCCTGCTCTTTGGACTACCGACAACACTATGGCTGGTAGTACAAAGTAGCCAAGTGCAAACTATTCTTGTTGACAAAGTTGCAGGCATTCTTAAGTCAAAAACTGGTATAAACGTTACCGTTGGAGCAGTAGATTTCCGTCCATTCAATAGAGTTCTTCTTAAGGATGTTTACATTGAAGATTTAAATAAGGACACACTTATATTTGCAAAAAAGATAAGTGTTTCGCTATCGAACCTTAAGCTAAACGATGGAGAATACAAACTGAATAAAGTTGCGATTGACCAAGCATATATAAATTTTATTACGGATTCATCAGGAATGATGAATTTAACAGCCCTACTCAACAAAATTTCCAGTGACACAGCAAAGAGTCAAGATTCAAGCAACTTTATTCTAAAGTCTAACAAGGTAATTATTTCCAACTCTCGTTTTAATCTTAAAAATACACAAGCACAACAGCAAGAGTTCGGTGTTAATTTTGAAGATTTTTCTTTTAACAACCTAAATATTGATGCGCGTGATTTCTACATCAATTCTGATACCATAGCACTAAAAATTAACGACTTAAATTTCATTGACCATTCTGGGTTTATGCTAGATAAATTCAGAACTGATTTTAGTCTTTGTAACCATTACCTAAACTTCAACAAACTTCGTATTCTTGCTCACGGCTCATCAATTAAAATGAATCATCTTAAAATGAGTTTTGAAAGTTGGAGCAACTTTAGTGACTTTGTAAATAAAATAAGACTGGATGCAGATATAACCAACTCTTACATTAAAACATCAACGCTAGCATACATTGTCCCGTCGTTCAAAAACATTCAGCTATCAGCAACCCTCAACGGACAAATTAAAGGACCCGTTAGCGACATAAGAGGTAAGAATTTGGAAATAACAATGGGTGCCCAAACTAAAATTTTGACTAACATTAATGTTACTGGTCTCCCGAAAATCGACCAAACACTTATGGTTGTTGACATTAAAGAATTATCGACAACTCGAAACGATTTGCTATCCATTAAAAATCAAGATAACAGGTCAATTTTAAATATCCCGTCAGACATTGATGTTCTTGGGAAAACCACCTACAAGGGAAACTTTACTGGCTATATCAATAATTTTGTAGCCTATGGTACTATTAACAGTGCAATTGGAAAATTAGCAATAGACCTATCATTCATACCCGATAAAGAACAAGGTGTTGCATTTGAAGGCAATGTAAATGCTGTAAATCTTGATGTAGGGAAACTGGCTCAATCCGAAGTAATTGGAAAAACCACTTTCCATGCAAAAGTAAAAGGAAGTAGTGACCAAAATGCAACCATAAAAGCATTTACCGACGCAACCATAAAATCGTTTATTGCCAATGGATATAACTACTCCGACATTGAAATATCTGGAAACTTGAGCAATAAAACTTATATTGGCTCGGTTCACCTAAACGACCCCAACTGTAAACTAAACTTTCTTGGGAAAATTGACTTCTCGGACTCAATTCCAGAGTTCGACTTTTCGGCATTTGTGCCAAAAATTGACTTGGTTAAGCTTAACCTTAACACTACTGACTCAATATCACAAGCATCGTTTCTTTTAACCACAAAATTCACTGGCAGTAACCTAGATAATAGTAAAGGAGAAATAAAGGTTTTAAACTCCTACTACAAAAATCAACGTGGCGAGTTCAAATTATCGGACATAATTATATCGGCCGACAACTCTACCGATAGCAAAATGATTAGTTTAAAGTCTGAATTTGCCGAAGGTGAAATAAGAAGCAAGTATAACTACTCCAAAATATTCTCATACCTATCGGATTTATTTTTGAAATACGCTCCAGCCTTTAATAAAAACATAGACAAAAAAAACATACTAGTTTCGGGCGTAGATAAGCCTGAATATAACGACTATCTTATTAAGTTTAGGTTAAAGAAAACACAGAAAATAACTAGCGTTGTTGCCCCCGAACTAAAAATTGCAGAGAATTCCACAATCTTTGGAATTCTCAACCCCGATCTACAAACATTAACCTTTAAAATTAAAATTCCAGAGATACAATTTGGCACAACCTCAGTAAAAGAGTTAAGCATAGATGGCCAAACTAAGGATAGTTTATTAATAGCAAGTATTTCTACTCCAGCCATAAAATTTGGCGAAACACTTATTCGAAACTTTAAAATTAATACTGAGGTAAAAAATAATATTCTGGACTTTTCTCTTGGATGGAAAAATCAAGAGAAACCTGCTACCTACGGTTTAATTGAGGCTGTTGCAG
>CAZTVY010000307.1:0-3665 GCA_964617235.1 uncultured Rikenellaceae bacterium
TATTGTGAATTTAAAACAACGCTAAATTCCTTTGCCCCAGCAATCTCATCTTTATCAATCAAGTATGTAGGGCTATATTTGCCTGCAGGCAAATCTTTAAAAGTATAAGAATTACAGGTTCTAGCAACATCAACATATTCGGTAAGAGCAGTATTTATTGCCGAAGCAGCCATATTGGCAACCAAACCAATTAAACCACCTCCGCCAACGGAATTAACAGAAGCATCGTAAGTTACATTACCGTGTCGGCTGTAAAGCACTTCGTTTGTTTTAGTAGATTTTACTATATACTCAATCTCGACATAAACCTTTGCAAATACCGCATTCTTATCCCATTTATGAATAATTGTAAATAACGCTAAATCGGCACCAAAAACCTCCCCAAACTTATTCAGTGGAGTCTCAAGGAATAATTCTGAATCGTAAGCACTCTCGTTCTTTAATATCTCCATCGACATAAATGGAGGAATTACATAAAAACCGCTATTTGCAATGGGAACATTTAAGGTAGAATGAAAGTATTCCTTAGCATCAACATTGGTGCTCCTATTTATTGGAGGCATAATAAGAATTGCTAAGGGTTTTTCGTCGTACATTCCCTTATATGCTAGACTCTTAGCAATTGGAGCCGTTGTTGTACAACTCGATATAAAAACCGATAAACCAATAAGTAAAAATATTAATCGCTTCATTCTTCAATAAGGTTTAATATTCTATCAATAAAAACTTTCGACTCTGGGTAAAGTTCCACCTCCTTTAAAAGCATAGCTTTCCCTTCCGATTTTTTGTTTTGCTGAATCAACAAAAATCCATAATCGGCATAAATACCGGGGGGAACAACCTTGCGTGTTCCTGTTTGATTACTAATTATTTTCTGGTAGCAATCCAACAATTCTTTAACTGTCTCCTCGTTTGGGTTTTTAAGGTATTTATAGCTTACTTTTTCGTAATTACTCCATGAATAGAGAGTATTAGTTGTTATACAAGAAGAAAAAGCGAATAAAGACAATAAAACAATAACGGCTCTTCTCATTACAATTCAATTCTTTTAGTTTCTTGGTTAGAAATAAATATGTTTTTCTGGTAAAGCAGTTTATTGTTATACGAAACTGAAATAACATGGCTACCAGTTGATATTGCGTAAACCTTACCCTTTGGGGTTTCTTGGTTAGGCGCTACTACCTCGGCTTTAAAAAACACCTTATCATCAATATTTACATCAACTCCACCAGAGAAATTATCAGGATTTCCGATAACTTGAATAAAGGCCTCGTTTTCCAATCCTATTGAAGATGTTTTTACACCAGTGCAACTAGCCAGAAAGGCTAATCCTACAACAATTGCAAACAATATATTTTTCATCACTTAATCTCCTTTATTATATAATTATTAAGATTTTGAGCATCGATACTTCCCTCAACAAACGAAACAATAGAGTACTCATTCAACGCTGAATCACCACCAACTGCATCAACTTTAATCTTGCCCACTAATTTACCAGGCAACTCAATGGGCATCCCTGTTTGTGGATTCAATACTGTTTTACCTTTTTCTACAACCTGATAGTTATCACCAATCTTTATCCCTTGAGTCTTACCTCCTGAAATTAGAATAGCATTTTCGTCATAAGAAATGAAAAACGATTTCCAAGGTCTATCCATACAATTGTTCACAACATTCTCTACTAACTTTGATATTGCCGCAGAAATGGCTTTATCGCTAAGTGTTGCATCAAAATCAGCTCTTTCGCCAATTCCCATAACGGTTTTATTGGTAGTCTCAGCCTCACCTTTAGCCTCTTCGGAATAAATAATTTGTCCAGTTGAAACGTCAACCAAGCGAATATTAACTCCAGCCTGAACAACCTGAGTTTTACTCCTAGAGAACAAATCGTCGTCGGTAACATTTTTACGACCATACTCGGTAATTGAACCAATTATCAGGTAGTCAGCACCAATATTTTTGATTCCCTCGTTATTGGCCAACTTAAGTTCCTCGTTAATCTTATCAGCATCAACCCTTTCGAGTAAAATAAATTTATTGGTCGAGGCTAATTTAGTTGATAGAATATCAACAGCTTGCTTACCCATCGGGTCGTTCTCTTTATTGTAAAAAACACCCTTAGCATACTGCGTTTCGTTTGAAAAACGAGCAATAGCAACTTTACGTTTTAGGAATTGCTCCTCAACTTTTTTTACCTCCTGAATTTGAGGCTCAACCCTAACTACCTGTTGTGTAGTTGAACAACTAACACCAACAATTAATGGAATTAGAAAAATAGATAGTCTTTTCATAGTTAATTTTTATATAAGTTAAAAGTATTACTATTTCCAATACAAAATATGCTTCTAGAACTGCTCTAGAACACAAGATAGTTACAATAAAATTACACATCTCTGCATTAATCAATTAATATGCCAAATTTCTTTTAAGATAAGCGAATACCCAATAAAAATCTTTGATAATTTAGCATGCCTTTACAAATGGCTTTCCACACCTTACATATTATATTGTTTTTCAGAATAATAATGAATTTATGATAACATTTGTACTCTCTATTCTAGCCCTAATTATTGGCTACTTTACCTACGGACTATTTGTAGAACGCATTTTTGGTGCCGATTCCAGCAAGCAAACCCCTGCATACACAATGCAGGACGGAATCGATTACATTCCAATGCCGTGGTGGAAAGCATTCCTAATCCAATTCTTGAATATTGCTGGCTTAGGTCCAATTGTTGGCGCAGTACTCGGTGCTGCATATGGCCCTGTTGCATTTCTTTGGATTGTTGTAGGAAATATTCTTGCAGGGGCCGTTCACGATTACTTCTCAGGTATGATTTCAATCCGAATGGGCGGACTGAGCATCCCTGAAATTATTGGGAAGTACTTAGGATTTAACGTGAAACATTTTATGCGAGGATTCACCCTCCTACTAATGATTTTGGTTGGAGCAGCATTTATATCGGGGCCAGCAGCATTGCTTGCAGCATTAACTCCCGAAGCGCTTACCAAGAACTTTTGGGTTTGGATAATCCTAATCTACTATGTACTAGCAACACTACTTCCTATCGATAAAATTATTGGTCGTATTTATCCAGTTTTTGGACTAGCATTGCTAATAATGGCAGTAGGAATTGGTGGTGCCATTTTCTGGGGTGGATATGCTTTCGATATTCCTGAACTTACACTCGGTAATTTCGAAAATATGAAAAGCAATGCCGATGCTTATCCCCTATTCCCTATGCTATTTGTGACAATATCGTGCGGAGCAATCAGCGGATTTCACGCAACCCAAAGCCCAATGATGGCACGCTGCCTAAAAAACGAAAAACTAGGCCGACGAGTTTTCTATGGTGCAATGGTTACTGAGGGAATTATTGCGTTGATTTGGGCTGCTATTGGAATGAGTTTTTACGGTGGAGTTCACGGTCTAAACGATGCCATTGCAGGATACAAAGGCGAAGCAACAATAATAGTTAAGGAGATATCCAACACAACGCTTGGTTACGTGGGTGGAATTCTGGCGATACTTGGGGTTGTGGCAGCACCAATAACAACTGGCGATACTGCATTCCGTAGTGCTCGACTAATTGTTGCCGATTTCCTTAGAATAGCGCAGAAAAAACTCTCGAACCGTATTTGGGTTAGCTTACCATTATTCA
>CAZTVY010000308.1:0-3656 GCA_964617235.1 uncultured Rikenellaceae bacterium
AAAAATCCACCAAAGCATTCATCATTCTTTCGGCTGGGTTCCACGAGGAAAGCGAGGAAGGTGCTAGGTTAGAGCAACAAATTGTTGATACAATCAACCAAACAGGCGGATGCCTTATTGGCCCAAACTGTATTGGAATGATGAACACCAACTATGCTGGCGTATTCACCACCCCTGTTCCAAAGTTCGACCCAAAAGGTGTTGACTTTGTATCGGGTTCAGGCGCTACTGCTGTGTTCATTATGGAATCGGGAATGCCTAAAGGTTTAACCTTTAATAGCGTTTACTCCGTTGGAAACAGCGCACAAATGGGCGTTGAGGAAATATTGGAGTACCTAGATGAATCGTTCGACCCAAAAACTAGCTCAAGGGTAAAATTACTATACGTTGAAAGCGTGAATCAACCCCAAAAACTTTTGAAACACGCATCATCGCTTATCCGTAAAGGATGTAAGATTGCAGCGGTAAAAGCAGGTAGTTCATCAGCAGGAAGCCGTGCAGCATCGAGCCATACTGGCGCTTTGGCAAGTAGCGATGTTGCTGTTGATGCACTTTTCCGCAAAGCAGGGATTGTTCGTTGCTCCGGAAGAGATGAACTAACCACTGTAGCATCAATTTTTATGCATCCAGAACTACAGGGGAAAAACATTGCAGTTATTACTCACGCTGGTGGTCCTGCTGTTATGCTAACCGACTCGTTATCCAATAACGGATTGGAAGTTCCAGCAATTGAAGGGGCAAAAGCAAAAGAGCTGCTTACAAAGCTATTCCCTGGTTCATCGGTTGCAAACCCAATCGATTTCTTGGCAACAGGTACTGCAGAGCAACTTGGATTTATTATTGATGCCTGCGAAAAGGATTTCGACCATATCGATGCAATGGCTGTAATATTTGGTAGTCCAGGATTATTCCCTGTTTACGATGTTTACGATTTGCTCGACCAAAAGATGAGGGAATGCCGCAAACCAATATTCCCAATCCTACCTTCAATTATCAACGTGAAGGATGAAATTGACCACTTTATAGCAAAGGGACGAATTAACTTCCCCGATGAGGTTACATTCGGAAATGCTCTATCAAAAATATACCACACATCAAAACCAGCACCCGAAAAGCCAGTTTTACCTAAAGTTGATGAGGCTAAAATTCGCAAGGTGATTGATAATGCAGAAAACGGCTACCTACAACCTGAGCAAGTTCAGAATTTGCTTGATGCAGCAGGTATTCAACGTGCTGGCGAAGCCATTGTTACTACTCAAACCGATGCTATAGAATCGGCAAAAAAACTTGGATTCCCAGTTGTAATGAAGGTTGTTGGTCCAGTTCACAAATCCGATGTGGGCGGAGTTTCGCTCAATGTGAAAGACGAAAAAACAGTAGCCTGCGAGTTCGACAGAATGATTAAGATTAAGGATACCACAGCAATCTTAATTCAACCAATGCTTAAAGGTGTTGAACTATTTGTTGGTGCTAAACGCGAGGATAAATTCGGACATATGGTGCTCTGTGGCTTAGGTGGTATATTCATTGAGGTTTTAAAGGATGTTAAAGCAGGAATAGCACCTATCGACACAAACGAAGCATCGAGTATGATTCGCGGATTAAAGAGCTACGGTATTATTAAAGGTGCTCGCGGACAGGAGCCTGTCAACGAGGAGATGTTTGCCGAAATGGTAAGCCGTGTTTCAGCCCTAGTTAAAGTTGCACCAGAAATCTTTGAAATGGACCTAAATCCACTGTTGGGTTCAAAGGATAAGGTTGTTGCAGTTGATGCTCGTATCAGAATTGAGAAGTAACCAAATAAATTTAACACTATGTCAATCAAGGATAGATGGAAGAATATGACAACCAATGAGAAACTTCTAATTGGAATGATAATTCTACTTCTCATTATGGTTGCCACCCGATGGGAAAAAATTGCAAAGGAAGCCACCGAAGGCTTTAATAGATATTTTGGTCAATAATTTTCAGTGACAGGTGACATGTGACGGGTTACGAAAGTCACATGTCACTCGTCACCGTGTCACTAATAATAATATGAAACGTAACGACATAATAGTAATTGCAGTAACAGCACTTGTGCTTCTGCCATTTTTTGTATCGGAAACCGTGTACAATTTCTATGTGGACTACAACGCTAACCACGGAATGATAATGAGTTTCATCAAGTTTGCCATTTTGGCAACATTTGGCGAAGCCATAGGGCTGAGAATACGTACGGGAAACTACAATCAGAAAGGCTTTGGGCTAATTCCCCGTGCTATTGTTTGGGGGTTTTTAGGCTTAACCATTAAGTTGGCTTTTGTGCTCTTTGCAACAGGAGTGCCTGTATTCCTAGCATATATGGGTGTTGAGAATGCTCCTTCGGTTATGAAAGAGTCACTTTCGTTATCGAAAGTGCTAGTTGCATTCTCCATCAGCGCTGCAATGAACATTATTTATGCGCCTATAATGATGACTTTACATAAGGTTACAGATACTCACATTGTAAATAATGGTGGAACAATTCTAGGATTGTTTAAACCAATTAAGTTTGGCGAAATATTATCGACTATTAACTGGAAGGTGCAGTGGAGTTTTGTTTTTGCCAAAACAATTCCATTTTTCTGGATACCAGCACACACCCTAACATTCCTTCTTCCTGCCGATTTTCAGGTGCTTTTCGCTGCAGTTTTAGGAATTGCTCTAGGTGTTTTACTTGCAATTGCAAGCCTTAAAGGTAGCGGGAAGTAATTTAAATATTGTTTGTTTCGTCCTAATTGTTTATTTTTAAGCAAAACAAGTTTCAAGTCAAAACTGTTAGTAAAATAAACTAAAGACAAACGATATGAGAAAAATTGGAATTTTCTACGGTCCTATTGGTGGTACCACCGAAAAAGTTGCCAAACAAATAAAAGATGCCTTTGGCAATGCAAATGTCGATATTTACCCAATAAGGGATAGTACTGCAGCCATGGTAAACCTGTACGATATTGTTATTTTTGGCTGTTCAACACTTGGTTCTGAAACATGGGATGGAGAACAAGCAAAGAACGGCTGGAATAACTTCCGTCCCGAAATTGATAAAATTGATGTAAACGGTAAAGTATTTGCATTCTTTGGCACAGGCGACCATATTACCTACGCCCGCAACTTTGTTGATGCTATGGGCATACTCGCAAAAATGCTTATTGCAAAAGGCGCGCAAGTAGCAGGAAAATGCAACACCGAGGATTATGAATTTATTGAATCCGAAGCGGTTATCGATGGTAAATTTATTGGATTACCAATTGATAACGATTTTGAATCCGAAAAAACAAAAACCCGAATTGATAACTGGGTAAAAGAACTTAAAAGTAAATTACTGTAATTATTATAAATCCACTTGAAAAGCCAGATTCAGTCTGGCTTTTTTCATTCCTTAAAACTCATTATACGGACAATTAAATCAGCACAAAATACCAATCGGTCAAATCTGCAGTTACATTTTATAATCATTTTAAACAGTTTTTACATTTTAAAATAATATTTTTATGTAAATTGGTTACAAATTGTAACATATTTAAACCAAAAATCATATAATTTATCGAAAAATATTAGTAAACTTGTACTTCCTATTAGGGAGGTATTTGTAAGTTTAAACTGGAGATACTGGATTGAATATCAAATTATTGTGA
>CAZTVY010000309.1:0-3650 GCA_964617235.1 uncultured Rikenellaceae bacterium
TGGGGCCAAATGGTGAAAAACATTTCGATTTGATATCTGGGGTTTCCGTTAGTAATGTGGGACATAGCCATCCAAAAGTTGTTGATGCGGTAAAACAGCAGGTCGATAAGTATATGCATCTTATGGTGTATGGCGAATTCATACAAAATCCACAGGTGCAATTAGCCACAAAGCTAGCAAGCCTTTTACCAAAATCGTTAGACTCCGTTTACTTTCTAAACTCAGGAAGCGAAGCCATTGAAGGGGCAATGAAACTGGCCAAACGATATACCGGAAGAACCGAAATTGTATCGTTCAAAAATGCATACCACGGAAGCACGCAGGGCTCCCTAAGTATAATGGGTGGTGAGGTGTTCAAACAGGCCTTCAGGCCTTTACTTCCCGATATTCGTCATTTGGAATATAACAGTTTTGAGCAGTTAAGCCAAATTACTAGTAAAACTGCCTGCGTTATTGTTGAACCAATACAGGGCGAAGCAGGAGTTATTCTTCCAAAGGATAATTATCTAAATCAGCTTAGGGAACGTTGTACACAAGTTGGTGCATTGCTGGTTTTCGACGAAATTCAAACTGGACTTGGACGAACAGGAAAAATGTTTGCTTTTGAAAATTACAATGTCACTCCCGATATTCTTGTTCTGGCAAAAGCGCTTGGAGGAGGAATGCCATTAGGTGCATTTATTGCATCCAAAGAGATTATGTGGAGCCTAACCAACAACCCTGTTCTTGGACATATTACCACTTTTGGGGGGCATCCAGTATCGTGTACAGCAGCATTGGCATCTATTAATGTGATTATAGACGAAAATCTTATTCATAACGTTAGTAAAAAGGAGAAAATCTTCAGGGAAATTTTGGAAAAGCATCCATTGGTAAAAGAAGTGCGCTCCAAAGGTCTATTAATGGCAGTAGAATTAGGCTCTTTTGACAAAATGATAAAACTTGTGAAGTTTGGGGTAGAAAAAGGATTTATTACGGACTGGTTTTTGTTCTGTGATACTTCGTTCAGGATATCGCCACCGCTAACCATTACCGATGAGGAGTGCCGATTGGCTGCAGAATTGATTGTTAAAGGGCTGAATGAGATTAATGTGTAGTTTATAGTGAGTAATTGATAATTTAGAATTAAGAGATTGAATGTTATGAATTTAAAGAGATTAGTTTTAGTTTTTGGCTATTCATTATTCTTTTCTGGATTATTTGCTCAAAATACTCCAGAAAATTCATTGGCTAAGCAGGAGGAAATTTTGTCATCGTTGCTTAAATCAATCGCCAAGGAAACAAGTTTTACCGTAAAGGATTCGTTGAATACTCAATTCAAAAAAACTTTTGAGCAAACATTGCTGATTAACGGCTCAATGCTATACCCTTTCGACTCGTTGAAAAGCATTGGTAAACTAACATCTAACGATAAAAAAGTAAGAGTTTTCACTTGGAATTTGCCACAATCGGCTGGTATTCACCAATACTATGGATATATTCAAGTTAAGAAAAGCGATGGAAGCATTGCACTGCATAGTTTAATTGACAACAGAAAAAATGTTAAAGACCTCAACAACGAAAGGTTAAATCCAGAAAAGTGGTTGGCCGGGCTCTACTATCAAATTGCCGATATAAACTTCAACTCACAAACTCACTACATTTTACTGGGCTTCGATTTCAACAATCTTTTCACATCAAAAAAAATAATTGAGGTTCTATCGCTCGATGGCAATGAAAACCCAGTTTTTGGATTGCCAGTTTTCAATGTTGATAATAAGATGATGCTATCGCGAATAGTTTTTGAGTTCTCAGCAAGAGCCGTTTTCACACTAAGGTATATTGCCGAGCAGCAAATGATTATTTTCGACCACCTCTCCCCTGCCAAACCTGAGTATCTGGGCGATTTTCAGTTCTATGGACCCGACTCATCCTTCGATGGTTTTAAGTTGGAGAATGGAAAATGGATATATGTTCGCGATTTAGATTTACGAAATCCACGCCGTGAAAGGCCTAAACCTGTTGATGCACCTGTGGAGATAAAAGAACCTAGTTTCATCTATAAACCTTCTGCAGGAAAAACACTCTAACCTTTAGTTTTAGGTAAATTATTGCCAAATTTGTAGTTCGCAGCATACCGTTAATGCTTGCAGTAATAGTTTGTATTACATAACTTTAATAATATAACGATGAATATAAAAACAATGATTTTGCTTACAGCAACTGCTGCTGGATTAACCTTAACCAGCTGTAAAACCGAAAAGGAAGCAACTCCTTTCAAATGGCAAGTGGACCAATTTGCCGATGTTCGTATTATGCGCTATCAAATTCCAGAGTTTGATTCGCTTACTCCAAACCAAAAGGTTCTTGTTTACTACCTTAGCGAAGCGGCTAAATGCGGACGTGATATTATCTGGGATCAAAACTATAAGTACAATTTAACTGTACGCTCTGTGCTTGAAAGCATTTATAACGGCTACACAGGCGATAGAAATAACGCCAACTGGGAACAGTTTATGGTTTATACAAAACGTGTATGGTTCTCCAACGGTATTCATCATCACTACTCAAACGATAAATTTATTCCAGAATTTACACAGGAATATTTTGCTGAACTGGTAAAAAACACTCCTGCCGATAAATTCAACACTACATTGGGTTCAACCGATGAGATTATTGCAAAACTCACTCCTATCCTTTTCGACCCAAATGTTGCAACAAAACGCGTTAATCAGGATGCCGGAGTTGATATGGTTGCAGCATCGGCTTGTAACTATTACGAGGGTGTAACTCAAAAAGAGGTAGAAGATTTCTACGCAAAAATGATGAACCCTAAAGATACAACTCCTATTTCCTATGGTTTAAACTCCAAACTAGTTAAGGAAAACGGCAAGGTTGTTGAAAAAGTTTGGAAGATTGATGGAATGTACGGAACTGCTATTGCAAAAATAGTTTACTGGCTCGAAAAGGCTGCTACAGTTGCAGAGAACGAGCATCAACGTAACATTATCAACACACTTATTGAGTACTACAAGAGTGGCGATTTGAAAAAATTCGACGAGTACAACGTACTTTGGGTTAGCGATGTTAACTCACACATTGATTTTGTGAATGGCTTTATTGAGAACTACGGCGACCCAATGGGATACAAATCGAGCTGGGAGGCTGTGGTTAACTTTAAGAATCTTGAGGCTACACGTCGTACTACAATAATTGGCGATAATGCTCAGTGGTTCGAGGACAATTCTCCTATCGATGAGCAATTCAAGAAAAAAGAGGTAAAAGGTGTTAGCGCAAAGGTTATCACCGTTGCTCAACTTGGAGGCGATTGCTACCCAACAACTCCTATTGGAATTAACCTTCCAAATGCCGATTGGATTCGTAAATACCACGGTTCAAAATCGGTTACAATGGATAATATCACCTACGCATACGACCAAGCCGCTCAAGGCAATGGTTTTATGGAAGAATTTGCTTGGTCGCCAGAGGAGATTGAACTAAGCAAGCAGCACGGCTCACTTGCAGGTAACCTACACACCGATTTACACGAATGTCTAGGTCACGGTTCGGGTCAATTGGCCGAAGGTGTTAAGGGCGACGAACTTAAAAATTATGGTTCACCACTAGAAGAGGCACGTGCCGATTTATTCGCCCTTTACTATATGATAGAC
>CAZTVY010000310.1:0-3642 GCA_964617235.1 uncultured Rikenellaceae bacterium
CATAGTTTTGCCTAGATTTTTTGCTTACTTTTTCATCATGGAAAAAGTAAGAGATACAAAGGGAAAAACAAGTTTATAAGAAAAACTTTACAGCCACTAAATTGAAAACTCCTGTATAGTCATTAGTAATCAATATTGTATTGCTTATTCAGTAGACCATAATAGATTTAACCTAATGTTACTAAATATCCGGAGTGATTTCGGATATTTAGTACCTTATTACTATCAAGAATAAGATACTGTCCTTTTATACCTTTCAAAACTCCTACAAAAACAGGCTCCTTATCAAAATTAGTCGATGTAACCTTCTGTGGATATTGCTTTACTGGGTAAAGAATATTGTATAGATTATCGGGTTCAGGAATATAGTTTAGGTCTTTACCATTAATAAACTCAAGTGCTTTTACCTTCTCGTTGACTAAATTAATACTTTCATCTTCCAACCCTTTTAGCATTGCTTGCCAGGGGGTTTTATCACCTAAAATCTTTTTCAGTTCAACCTCCACCATTCCTGCTTCGTACCTATTATGGGTATGACAAACCTTTATTGCATGGGTTGCACCTTGGTCAATCCAGCGTGTTGGGATTTGGTGGTGGCGAGTTATGCCTACTTTTAGTCCACCCGACCAGGCTAAGTACACAAAATGTTCAATAAGGCAGTGCTCCTTTGCAAAATCCATGTCACGAGCAATACCTTCGTGTGCTCTACATAGTTCGGGTCTTAGAACACAATCCTCTGCTTCAGGGGCGCTTATTAGGCATGGGTAACAAAAGCCCTGTCCAAACGATTTCTTTGTTTTTCGTCCGCATTTAATACAGTATATTTCGTTTTGGAATTCAATTCTTATTTTCTGACCAATAAGAGCGTTCATAACAACAGCCTCATCGCCTAATCGTAATGTATACTGCGGAATTACGTTTAGTTCAGTACCAATGTTTAACGTCTCCATTTTTCCCAGAACACCCTTTGCCATAGTGTTTTGTTTTAAATTTTAAATATAGCGATTTTATATTTATTATTCTTCATCACTCCACCTATCGCGCTATATATCCATGAATTAGGTTTTTTAAGCTTCAACTTAACACTTTTTAATAAAATACTGTGAAAAAATTAGTAATATGTATTGCATGGTAGTGAATTGTGAGTTATATTTGTAAAACAATATTACCTATTTAAGCATAGTATAAAATAGATTAAAGATGAAAAAGACAATCTCAGTAAATCTAAGTGGTAACATGTTTGTTTTGGACGAAGATGCTTACCAAGTTCTGGACAACTACCTTAAACAGCTTAATCGCCATTTTGCAAACGAAGAAGGCAAGCAGGAGATTATTGCTGATATTGAGGCCAGAATAGCAGAACACCTAAAAACCAACATTAAGGTTGAGAATCAGGTTATCAGTATCGACGAGGTGAACCGTGTTATCGAAATTATGGGAAAACCAGGCGATATAGATGACGAGCAACCAGCCAGTGATTCAAATTCAAACTACCGCAGTTACCGAAAAATGTACCGCGATTTGGATGATAAAATCCTTGGTGGTGTTTGTTCTGGTATGGGGCATTACTGGAGGGTAGAGCCTGTTTTATTCAGAATAATATTTGTTCTTACCCTGTTTTGGGGTGGACTAGGTTTGTTAATCTATATTGTTCTGTGGATTGTTGTTCCCCCAGCACTTACCGCTGCTCAAAAACTCGAAATGAGGGGAGAGCCTGTTACCGCCGAAAATATTGGAAAATCGTTCGATAAAAAAAATTAAAAACTATATAAAATGGAAATTGAAAATGCAAAAGCACAAATGCGAAAGGGAGTTTTGGAGTTGTGCATACTATCAGTACTATCGCGCGGCGATGCGTACGCCAACGATTTAATCAACAAACTTAAGGATGCTAAAATGATTGTTGTGGAGGGAACGCTTTACCCACTCCTTACCCGTCAAAAAAATGCAGGCCTATTAAGTTACCGTTGGGAAGAGTCGCCACAAGGGCCTCCACGCAAATACTACTCAATTACCGAGGTTGGGAGAGCCTATCTTAACGACTTGCTCAACGGCTGGGACGACCTCGTAAAAACCGTTGATACTATCCGAAATAATTCTTAGAAATATTAAAAATTCTATCCATGAAAAAAACTGTTAAAGTTAATATTGGTGGTTTCTCATATAATATTGACGAGGACGCATACAATGCATTAAGGGTTTATTTAGATGATATAAAAGTTCGTTTGGGTAATGGAAATGAGGCTGCTGAAACAATAAAGGATATTGAGGAGAGAATATCAGAGCTTATTTCAACAAAAATCACTGAGGACGGAGTAGTTAACCTTCAATTGGTTGAGGAGATAATTGCCCAGATTGGTAAACCCGAGGATATTGGTGGAAATGCTGAGTTTACTCAGAAACCAAGCGGTAACAAAACCCTTAGACGACTATACCGAAATCCAGAAGGTGCAATAGTTGGTGGCGTTTGCTCCGGTTTATCCGAGTACTTTGCGGTTGACCCAATTGTATTCCGCCTCCTCTTTGTTCTTTTATTCTTCCTTAAAGGATTCGGATTAATACTATACCTAGTTCTTTGGATTGCTACACCAAAGGCAGTTACTCCAAAACAAAAATTGGAGATGAAGGGAGAACCTGTGACTTTCTCGAATATCGAGAAAACGCTTAAGGACGAAATGAACTCCGTTTCCAACAATTTAAAGAATGCTGAGCCTAAGAACTTCTTCGAGAAACTGATGAGTTTTATCGGTCAAATTGCATTGTTTTGCCTAAAGGCTCTACTTATCTTCTTTAAGGTGCTTGCAATAATGATTGGCGTGATAATAATTGCCACAATGCTTTTCGTATTCCTAGTACTAATCGGAGTCTTTTTCTTTGGCAGTTTTATGATGAGTTGGTTTGCTCCAGAAATTGGTGGTTTCTCTTTGAACGAGTTTATAACCTCGATGTTCGATATAAGCAGTAGTATTTGGGTTACAGTACCAATATTCCTGATTATTGCAATTCCTGTTGTAGCACTTATTTATGGTGGAGTAAGAATAATATTCCGTTTTAAAGCCCGCGATGGTCTTATTGGCATAGTTGCTGCAGTAATTTGGGTAGCATCAGTTGTTACGTTGGCTCTCACAGTATTCTATCAGGCACGCAGTTTAACTATTAGAGAAAGCGTTGTTAATACAATAAGTTTAAACGAAGTTGCACCTGTTAAGGAAAAAGTAATTGTGCTTAAATCGTACTATTTAAACACCGATTCTTTAATTCAAGCCAGCGATGCTCAGTACAACTTTTTCGACATGAAATTAACCACCTTAAATGGCAAAAAAACTATATCGGGAAAACCAGAGCTAATTATCGAAAAGGCAGATGAGGAATTTGCCAATATTACAATGATAAAAAAAGCTCGCGGAGGTAGCAAAATTCTAGCAAAACAAAACGCTTCAGAAATCATATACAATTATTCTATAAAAGATTCTATAGTAACATTAGACCCAATTTTTACAATGCCCGACAACACCAAGTGGAAAAACCAAGATATTACTTTGGTTATGAACTTGCCCGAGGGTTACAGCATTTACTTGGACTCAACGTTAATGGATATTCTGGACTACAACCAGCCATTCAGTAACTACTGGCCCGATGAGA
>CAZTVY010000311.1:0-3636 GCA_964617235.1 uncultured Rikenellaceae bacterium
GAGCATTTTAGGGTTTTCCCAATCAGTAACTGGACCGAGATGGATGTGTGGCAGTATATCCTTATGGAGAATATTGCATTACCTTCGTTATATTTCTCCCATGAGCGCGAGGTGTTTGAGCGCGATGGTATGTTGTACGCCAAAACGCCATTTATTAAAAATAAGGATACTGAAGTAATTCAGAGGCGTATAGTTCGTTTCCGCACAATTGGCGATGCAACTTGCACTGGGGCAATAGAATCAAAAGCCGATACTTTGGAGGATATAATTCGAGAGGTTGCTGCAACTCGAACAACTGAACGTGGCGGACGCGCTGATGATAAACGGTCAGAAGCGGCAATGGAGGACCGAAAAATTGAAGGATATTTTTAATTGACGATAGACCATAGTTCATTGACCATAGTTGAGTTATGAGTTTTAAATTTGAAAACTTATTAGTTTGGCAGAAAGCAATTGACGTTTCTTACGACATAAATATGCTTGTATCTCACTTCCCAAAAGAAGAAGTATATGTATTGTCTTCTCAATTAAAGCGTGCTGCAGACTCAATTTCTTTAAATATTGCTGAAGGTTCAACAGGTCAATCGAATGCTGGGTTTGCTAGGTTTCTTAATTATTCTATCAGGTCTGCAATTGAAGTAGTTAGTGGTCTTTTTTTAGCAAGAAAGCGAAATCTGATAAATGAAGATGAGTTTAAAGTTAATTATGAGAAAATAGAATTATTAGTTAAAATGTTACAATCATTGAAAAATTCACTTGAGGGGAGTTAACCATGGTCTATGGACAATTGACTATCGACTTAAATACACACAAATTATGGAACACGAAATAACAAATACAGCATATTTAGATATGGAACTCCTGCGTTTTACCACTGCAGGAAGTGTTGATGATGGTAAGAGTACCCTAATTGGACGCCTACTTTATGATTCTAAGGCCATATTTCAGGATCAAATGGAGGCCATTGAACGTGCAAGTATTAAGAAAGGGGAGGAACACGTTAATTTGGCTTTGTTAACCGATGGTTTACGTGCCGAGCGTGAGCAGGGTATTACAATTGATGTGGCTTACCGTTATTTCCATACACCCAAGCGTAAGTTCATTATTGCCGATACCCCTGGTCATATCCAGTACACTCGAAATATGGTCACTGGTGCATCTACAGCAAATGCTGCGCTGATTTTGGTTGATGCTCGCCATGGTGTAATTGAGCAAACAGTCCGTCACGCATACATTGCATCTTTATTGCGAATACCTCACGTTATTGTTTGCGTAAATAAGATGGACTTGGTGGAGTTTAAGCAGGAGGTTTTTGATGGAATTCAGCATAAATTTCTTGAATTCTCTAATCATTTGGATTTACATGATGTTCGGTTTATCCCAATTAGTGCATTGTTAGGCGACAATGTGGTGGATAGGTCAACAAATATGGATTGGTATCAAGGGCCAACTTTAATGTATCTGTTGGAAAACCTTTATATCTCTAACGATTACAACCAACTGGATGCTCGTTTTCCCGTTCAACATGTAGTTCGCCCTATGCTTTCGGAGTATCACGATTATCGTGGTTATGCGGGTCGTATGGCCAGCGGAACCTTTAAGGTAGGGGAGAAGGTAAAGGTTATGCCGTCAGGGTTCACATCTGTTATTAAGGAGATAGATTTCTGGACTGATAAGTTGGATTCAATTACTGCGCCCCAATCCGGTACAATTATTCTTGAGGACGATTTGGATGTTTCGCGTGGATGTATGATTATTCCTGCCGAAAATGGAATAAAACAAGGACAGGACATTGAGTTGATGATTTGCTGGTTAAGCGATAAACCTATGGTGCCAGGAGGTAAGTATGCCGTGAAGCACACCACCAACGATTTGCGCTGTATGATTAAGGATGTAAAATTCAAGGTTGATATTAATACCCTCGATAAAAATTACGATGATAAGAATATCGGTTTAAACGATATAGGATGTATTGAAATTAGAACAACAAAGCCAATTTTTTACGATTCGTATAGGCAAAATCGTTTTACAGGGAGTGTAATTATTATTGATGAGGCCACCAATGTAACGGTTGGCGCGGGTATGATTGTTTAGAGGGCTATAGCCCGAGTTTTTCCTTGGCTACTCGAATAATTTCACTATGGTCGAATGCAAGCGGAGGTAGGGATTCTAAAGGAAACCACTCCGCTTTTTCTGCATCATCACCAGCCGAAATGCTTGAGTTTTCAATGGTGGTAAATCCCCAGAATGCAATGGCAATGTTTCTATCCCTAGGGTCTCTATCTATTTTATCGAATGCAGCCAGTTGATGAAGAACAATACCCTTAAGCCCAGTTTCTTCCTGTAGCTCACGCTTAGCAGCATCGCGAAGCAATTCGCCCATTTCTGGAAATCCGCCAGGAAAAGCGTAATGCCCTTTAAAAGGGTTGTTTCTCCTCTTGATTAGTAAAATATGGGTAAACAAACCCTTAGAATCTTTTAGGAAAATAACAGAGTCAACTGTAACAAGCATTCTTGGGTATTGGTAGCAATACTCCATTGAAATTAACTTTAAGTAGTTGTATCGTCTTCGTCGTTACGGGCTTTTCGTTTGTCGCGTATTTTAAAAGCAATCCAAACAGCAACCGCAATTACAATGAACAAAATAAGAATTTGATGTTTAAGCATAGGTTGGTTGTTAACAATTGTTTTTCAGTCTAGCTTAGTACTCTTTTAATTACTCTAAGTTTATGGGAATAATTGCCCGTTTGAACATTAAATATTCCTTGATGGTCAAATTTATCAATCCTAACAAAGCCAGAACTGTGTATAATTCTACCTTCATCAATTATAATTCCCACGTGGGTAATTACCCCTTCATCGTTATCAAAGAAAGCCAAATCACCTTTTTTGATATGGTCAACAAAATCAACCGTATGCCCAATTTCAACCTGTTGGCTGGCATCTCTTGGTAAATTTATACCCGCAATTTTATAGACTACTTGAACTAGTCCTGAACAGTCTATTCCCAAAGGAGAACGTCCTCCCCATAGGTATGGTGAATTTATGTAATTTTTGGCTATTAATTCAATTTCTTCGGCTTTATTCTCGGGAATAGGCAAGAAAGGGCTGTCAATCTGCTTAAAAAAGGTTTCTCCGCACTTGAAGTCTGGCTCACTGTACTCATTAAGGTTTGAGCCAGGACAAATAAGTAGCAGGTGTTCCGAATCATCCTCTTTTGCCCAGAAAAGCCTGTTTGCAACTTTAGATTGTTTGCTAAACGAATGATTTTCGGAACGGTTTGTAAGTTTTGAGTCAACCCAACCGTAGTATCCATCAAAGTGACCAACAATTCTGAGCCAGTCTTTGTAGGCCTCAAGTATGTCAAACGATTCGCCAAAAAGCATTTGATTAACCATTTCGCTAGTTTCACTGGGTTCCCGGCGAATGGCTGCAACACTTTTTGATATTACCCCAATATTCATTTATCTTTTTTTTTGTAAAAATATCATAAATAGCGGAAAAATGAAATATCTAGAAAATGTAAATTCCAAGTTGAAGCACTCAAAGAAAATGTCTTTTAACTCATGTGGTAATTATATAAACAAGGTTTGATAAATGTCGTAGTTGAACAAATTATGTAAGTTATCGTTTTTA
>CAZTVY010000312.1:0-3613 GCA_964617235.1 uncultured Rikenellaceae bacterium
TTTATGGCTTTTGCAATCCTCGCACTGGCACTCGTTCTTGTAGTCGGTAGGCTCAGTGTAGGTTGTAATAACGCCCTCGAAGTTACGAAGGATAACCTTGCCTGGCATTTGCGAAATAACGTACTGAGGCATAACTGGTGTTTTACCACCACCGCCTGGAGCATCAACCACAAATGTTGGAACAGCGTAACCCGAAGTATGTCCACGTAAACTCTCAATAATCTCGATACCTTTAGAAACAGGTGTTCTAAAGTGCTCAAGACCCATCGAAAGGTCGCATTGGTAGATGTAGTAAGGACGAACACGCATCTTAACCAAGTTGTGAACCAACTTCTTCATCACGTTTGGACAATCGTTAACTCCACGAAGTAGAACCGATTGGTTTCCTAGTGGTACACCTGCATTGGCTAGTTTATTACAAGCCTCAACGCTTTCGGGTGTAACCTCGTTAGAGTGATTGAAGTGAGTGTTTAGCCAAATTGGGTGATACTTCTTTAGCATATTCACCAAGTCGTCGGTAATACGCTGTGGAAGAACCACAGGAACACGGCTACCGATACGGATAATTTCTACGTGAGGAATTGCACGAAGGCGAGCAATAATATCTTCTAAAATACCATCGCTTACAAGTAGTGCATCACCACCAGAAAGTAGAACATCGCGCACCTCTGGGTGATTTGCAATATATTCAATTCCTTTAGTGATATTATCCTTTGGAGTTGCAGCATCCTTTTGGCCTGCAAACCTACGGCGAGTACAGTGGCGGCAGTACATTGAGCACATATCGGTGATAAGGAAAAGAACCCTATCAGGATATCTGTGTGTTAGGCCAGGAACTGGTGAATCGCCATCCTCGTGCAATGGATCCAACAAATCGGCTGCAGAAGTGTGTGTCTCCGCAGCAGAAGGGATTGCTTGCTTACGAACTGGACAGTTTGGGTTATTTGGGTCAACCAACGATAGGTAGTATGGAGTGATAGCCATACGAAGAGTTTGTAGCGATTTACGAATACCCTCTTCCTCCTCAGCGGTTAAGTTGATGTACTTTTTTAACTCCTCAAGTGTCTCAATACGATTGCGAACCTGCCACTTCCAGTCGTTCCAATCGTTGTCCGATACGTTAGGAAAAAACTCCTGACGTCTGCTTTTATTCTGAAAATTAAACATACAGTTTATTAAATAAATTACGTATATCTTCTGATTCCCTAATTATGCTAAGAGTAAGGTCGGCGTGACCTTTTGCATAACCATTTCCTACAATTAGGTTGATATCCTTACCAACACCCTCAGCGCCAAGGGCAGCCTTTGTAAACGAGGTAGCCATTGAGAAGAAGTAAACGCATCCGTTACCTTTGGTAATAAGAATTGATGTCATCTCTGTGTTAGGAACGTTCACGTTGTTGATAACCACATCGCAACCCCTTGGGCCAGTAATGGCAGTAACCTTGTTGTAAACGTCCATTACATTTGTTGCATCGGCAATAATAACGTGGTCGGCCAATTTCATTTCAGAAATTCGGCGAGCGTTTTCCTCCGAATACTCCACTACAATAACCTTTCCTGTACGTGTAGCATTCTGCATTGCTTGATAGCAACAAAGCACACCCGATTTACCACCACCGCCAATAATGCACACGGTATCGCCCTCTTTAACCAAACGGTCTACCTGTGCTGGTGCGCCAGCAACATCGAGTGCTGCAAGGGCTAGTTTCTCGGGTATATCATTGGGAAGGACAGCGAAAATGCCGCTTTCAAAAAGAATAGCTTCGGCCTCAACATCTACCTGGTCGTTTTTTGGGTTTACACTGATAATTTTATGAATTTTCAGCGGTGTAAGCGAAAGTGAAACCAGCGTAGCTATTGTATCGCCTGTTTTTACTCCTGCAGCCGGAAAATTAGGGCCAATGGCCTTAACTGTACCAATAAGCATACCTCCAGAACCAGTAACAGGATTCTGCATTTTTCCACGCTCAGCCACAATGTCGGTAATCATTTTAGCCATACGGTCAGTATCGCCATTGCAAGCCGTTTTAATTTGAGTAAAGCTAGCGGAATCTATATTCAGCGTTTTTACCGAAATCAGCATCTCATTATCGTAAAGCTCCATGGTGTTATCGAGCTTTTGTGCTGGCTGTGGTAAAGTTCCCTTTGGCTCTAAAACTCTATGAGTTCCGTATCTACATCCTTGCTTCATATAAAGTGCTTACTATGAATTTGAAAACTACTATCTTTTGTTTAGTTAAGGCTATCAGATTATTTAGTTTGAGATTCCTGCCTTCGCAGGAATGACAGTTTCATTGTATTTTGATTTGTCATTCCGCACTTGATGCGGAATCTCCTTAACTAAACAAAAATTTCAACTTAAAATTATGCGTAAAGCTCTGTGAATACCTTACGAAGTTTCTCGCTCTCGCGAAGAATCTCAAGTGTAATAGCAGCATGGCCTTTGGTGTAACCATTACCAACAATCATAGTTACATCACTACCAACACCCTCAGCACCCAATGCAGCTTTTGTAAAGCTTGTTGCCATTGAGAAGAAGTAAACAACACCGGTATCCTTTGTGCAAAGAATACTTGTCATTTCGGTATCGTTGATGTTTACATTGTTGATTGTAACGTCGGCCATTTGACCACCGGTTAGTTCTTCCATCTTCTCAAGAACTGGAACTGGTTGAGTTGCATCGGCAGTGAAAACGTGGTCGCAGAAACCAAGGTCGATTAATCTATCGGCACTCTTTTGGCTATGGCAAAGACCAATAACCTTACCTGTTACACCAGCCCTACGTTTTGCCTCGTAACAGCAAAGCATACCCGATTTTCCACCAGCACCAATAATAAGTACAGTATCGCCAGGTTTAACCAATTTTGCGGTTTGAGCAGGAGCACCAGCAACATCAAGAGCCGATAAAGCAAGTTTTGCAGGAATATCGGTAGGAATTTTTGCGTAGATACCACTCTCGAAAAGAATTGCCTTACCATCGATATCAACTTGGTCAACATCAGCACGGATTTCTTTGATTTTGTCGATACGAAGTGGGGTTAATGAAAGAGAAACCAAAGTGGCAATCTTATCGCCAACCTTTAGGTCGATTTTTCCAGCAAGAGCATCGCCAATTTTCTCAACTGTACCAAGAAGCATGCCACCTGAACCAGTCCAAGGATTACGGTGCTTTCCTTGTTTCTCAACAATTTCCATCATAATCTCAGCAATTCTCTTGTGGTCGCCATTAGCGCGAGCCTCGATATCGGTAAATGATGCTGAGTCGATATTAAGAGTTTGAACATCGATGAGGATTTCGTTATCGTAAATCTCATCCATATTGTTGTCAATCTTATTTGCTGGTTGTGGCAAAACACCTTTTGGCTCAATAACCCTGTGGGTTCCGTACTTATTTCCCTTTTTCATTTTGTCAAATTATTTATATTATTAGTATTATTTCTTCTTAAGACCTAGAATTTCTCGTGCTTCTGCAGATGTTGCAACTTCGCGGCCAAGTTCCTTTGCAATGCGAACAACTTTGGCAACTAACTCGCCATTCGACTTTGCTAGCACACCTTTCTCGATGTACAAATTATCCTCGAAACCAACCCTTACATTTCCACCCATAACA
>CAZTVY010000313.1:0-3585 GCA_964617235.1 uncultured Rikenellaceae bacterium
GAACCATTCATTCTATTTGTTGAATGTGCCCAATAAGATTTTCAATTGATTGATAATGAGCGTTGATTTTGATAAAATAAAAATATCGGATTACGATTACGAACTCCCTGAGGCGAGAATTGCCAAACATCCAATGGCTAACAGGGATGAGTCAAAACTCCTACTTTACAGTAATGGTAATATCTCCGAAGATATTTTCAGAAATATCGAAAATTATATACCAGAGGGTAGCGCCTTAATCTTGAACAACACCAAGGTTGTTAGGGCAAGGCTTAATTTCAAAAGGAGTACAGGAGCATCAATAGAGATATTTCTGCTGGAGCCAATAACCCCTGCCGATTATGCACAATCGTTTGGGAATCACTCATCGGTTACCTGGAAATGCTTTGTTGGAAACCTGAAAAAGTGGAAAAATGATATTTTGGAATTGAGCATTCCTCATTCAAATTCAACACTTTATGCCAATAAACTGAAGCATTTAACTGAGGGTGTTGAAGTTGAGTTTACCTGGAATAATGCCAATTTAAGTTTTGCTCAGATAATTGAACTATGCGGTAATGTGCCAATTCCACCTTACTTAAACCGCGATTCAGAGGAGGTTGATAAGGATAGATACCAAACAGTTTATGCACATCCGGAGGGCTCTGTGGCCGCACCAACTGCAGGATTACACTTTACCAACACCGTGTTCGATAAACTATCTGTTAAGTCAATTAAAAGACACTACGTTACACTTCACGTTGGAGCAGGCACTTTTAAGCCTGTTAAGGCAGAGAGTGTTACTGAACACGAGATGCACACTGAGCACTTCTTTGTGGAGAAGAAATTCATTGAAAGCATTGTAAATACTGAAGGTAAACTGTTCGTGGTAGGTACAACAACTTTGCGTTCGCTTGAAAGTTTATATTGGCTTGGAGTAAAAGCCCATAATGTCCAATTGGAGGCTCCTTTTTTTATTTCGCAGTGGGAACCATACAATTTACCCAAAATACCATTGAAAGATTCATTTATAGCTCTTTTAAAGCATTTAAATGATAATAACATCAATGTTGTATCAGCATCGACCCAAATAATGATTATGCCGGGTTATGAGATTATGACTGCCGATGCACTTATCACTAACTTTCATCAACCTAAATCCACACTATTACTGCTGGTATCGGCCTTAATTGGAGATGACTGGAAAAAGGTATATAAGTACGCAATGGAAAACAACTTCCGTTTTTTGAGCTATGGCGATAGTAGTTTGTTGTTTAAAGGAACGATAAAGGATTAAAAGTGGATAGTACAGCGAGAAATACTAGTAAGTTTCTACCAACCACAATCAAGGAGATGAGGGCTCTTGGTTGGGAACAGGCCGATATTATCCTATTTTCAGGCGATGCCTATGTTGACCATCCCTCGTTTGGCGCTGCTGTTATTGGTAGAGTGTTGGAAAACGCTGGATTTAAGGTTGCAATAGTACCTCAGCCTAACTGGCGCGATGATTTACGCGATTTTAAGAAGTTAGGTGAACCTCGCCTATTCTTTGCTGTGTCATCAGGATGTATGGATTCAATGGTGAACCACTATACTGCAAACATACGCCTACGTAGCGATGATGCTTACACACCGGGAGGTGTATCGGGCTATAGGCCCGATTACGCTGTGAAAGTGTACTCCAATATCATAAAGAAACTTTACCCAGATACTCCTCTTGTAATTGGCGGCATTGAGGCATCGTTGCGCCGTTTTACCCATTACGATTATTGGAGTAATTCACTTAAACCATCGATACTAATTGATAGTGAGGCTGATATACTAGTTTATGGCATGGGCGAAAAGCCAATTGTGGAGATTGCTCAACGATTATCGAGAGGAGCGAGTATTTATCAACTCAGAGATATTCCACAGATTGGCTATGTTGATTCAAATGTGGAAAAGTACAGCAAGTCCAAAAACACCATAAACCTTCACTCATACGATGATTGTCTCAAGGATAAACTGAAGTTTGGCGAGAACTTTAGGCTAATTGAGTCGGAATCGAACCGGATGAACGCCAAATGCTTGGTGGAACCCATTAACGATAAGTGCGTAGTTGTTAACCCTCCATATCCGCTTCCTAACACCAACGAAATTGATAGTTGGTACGATTTACCCTACACACATTTGCCTCACCCACGCTATAAGGATAAAGCAATTCCTGCTTGGGAGATGATTAAATTCTCGGTGAATATTCACCGAGGATGCTTTGGAGGATGTAGTTTCTGTACTATTTCTGCTCATCAGGGACGATTCATTTCATCGCGTTCCGAGAAATCGATTCTGGATGAGATTGAGAAAATCAAGAAACTACCAGGATTTAAGGGGTATTTGAGTGATATTGGTGGCCCATCGGCCAATATGTACAGGATGCATGGAAAAGACCTAAGTATTTGCGAAAAGTGTAAGCGTCAATCGTGCATATTCCCGAGTATCTGCAATAATCTATATTCCAGTCACGAGTCGATAAATCAACTCTACAGCAAAGTCAGAAAGGTTGACGGGATTAAGAAGGCATTTATAGGTAGCGGAGTACGCTACGATTTATTCATCGATAAGCAAAGCAAGGCTGAACAGGAATACTTCGAGAATCTATGCAGATACCACGTTTCGGGCAGGTTAAAGGTTGCACCAGAGCACACATCGGATAGGGTGCTGAAAATGATGCGCAAACCATCGTTTAAGCTCTTCCACTTACTTAAACAAAAGTTTGATGACATCAACCATAAATTCTCTTTAAATCAACAACTTATACCCTACTTTATATCAAGTCATCCTGCTAGTACCGAACAGGATATGCAGAACCTTGCCGATGAAACAAGGCGTTTGAACTTCAAGCTGGAGCAGGTTCAGGATTTCACACCAACACCAATGACATTGGCATCCACAATATACTACACAGGAGTTGACCCTTATACTGGAGAGAAAGTATATGTAGCCAGAACAAAGCAGGAAAAGCAGAAGCAGCAAAGTTACTTCTTCTGGTACAAGAACGAAAACAAAAAAAGCCGACGTTAAGTCGGCTTTTTTTACTTATTTGACAAGCAATTACAACGATTGACTGATGATAAAGGTAGTTGCAAAAGCGATAATAGCGTAAAGCTCTGGGAATACGGCAAGAATCATAGTATTACCAAATACATCGTGCCCATTACCAATAGCATTAATACCATTAGCACATACTTGACCTTGACGGAAGGCTGAAACCAATCCAACAATACCAAGAATTAAACCAGCAGCTAAAATTGCTAAAGCTTGAGTCATTGTCATACTAGCGTTAATAATTCCTTTGCTGTTAATGATAAAGAAACCACCAAAACCGTATAGACCTTGTGTACCAGGAAGAGCACTTAGAAGCATGTAGCTACCAAAAGCATCATCCTTTTTCTTCATTGCACCAACAGTAGCGTTACCACCCATAACTGTTCCAACGGCGCTTCCGATACCTGTTAAAAGTACCATTAGCACTAATCCAGTGTATGCAAGAATTACTGTTACGTTTTCCATATAAAATTCTCCTTATTGATTAGTTAATTATTATTTAGTAAATGGTTTATAAGCTTT
>CAZTVY010000314.1:0-3584 GCA_964617235.1 uncultured Rikenellaceae bacterium
CAATCATTTATTATTGGACTAATTTGCATACAGTATTTACAGGCCAAATTAATATTGCAAGCGGTTGAATTCCAGGAAGAAAAATAGCGTCACTCCTCTGTCAGTCGATAATAAAGAGTTCGATAGTATAAGGCTAACCGTTGAGGGCTTTGTTACTGCGGGATTTCCTTCGCCGGCAGGCGATTATATCGATAATGAGTTAAATCTTAAAGCCTTGCTTGTAAGGAACGAGAGTTCAACTTTCTTTGTTCAGGTTACAGGCAACTCCATGCAGGATGCCAATATTTTTGATGGAGATATTCTTGTTGTGGATAAATCCTTAAATCCCAGCAAGGATTCTATTCTGGTGTGCTTTATTGATGGGGAATTCACTGTAAAAAGGGTAAGCAAAATTGGAAAGGATTTCTTTTTAATACCCGCCAACAAGGAATTTAAGCCCATTAAAATAGAGGAAGGTGCCGATTTTAGGCTTTGGGGTGTTGTTACCTATGTAATCCATAAAATTCAGTAGAGCAATGTTTGCGTTGGTGGATGGAAACAACTTCTATGTTTCGTGCGAGAGGGTTTTTAACCCTGCGCTTGAGGGCAAACCTGTAGTTGTTTTATCCAATAACGATGGTTGTATTATTTCGCGTTCCAATGAGGCAAAAGCACTCGGCTTTAAAATGGCGCAGCCAGTTTACCAAACCAAGGATATTATAGAGAAGCATAACGTAGCGGTATTCTCATCGAACTATACGCTTTACGGCGATATGTCCAATAGGATGATGAAAACCCTTATGGATTTCTCGCCCGAGGTGGAGGTGTACTCTATTGATGAGGCATTCCTTAACCTTCAGGGTATTACGGTGAATTTGGATGAGTATGCCCAAAGGATAAAATCAACCATTCAGAAAAATATTGGAATTCCTGTGGGAGTGGGGGTTGCCCACACCAAAACATTGGCAAAAATTGCCAATAAAATAGGGAAGAAGAGTAACGGTTTTTTTGTGATTGACTCGGAGGAGAAACGTATTTGGGCACTTAAGAATACTCCCATTGACGATGTTTGGGGAATTGGCAGGCAGTATTCCAAAATGCTTCAGCAGTATGGTGTTCATACTGCCTACGACTTTACAAGGCTTGCAGCCAGTTGGGTGAACCAAAAAATGACCGTGGTAGGGCAGCGCACCCTCGATGAACTACTCGGAACGCCCTGCATATCCATTGAAACCATTGTAAAGGCAAAGAAAAACATTGCAACAACCCGTGGTTTTGGCAAAAAGATATCGGATATTGGAATTATCTCCGAGGCCGTGGCTACCCACGCCGTACGCTGCGCCGAGAAGCTCCGCAAGCAGCACTCCGTGGCCAGTTACGTAACCATATTTATACACACCGACCCATTCTCCACCACCGAAAAGTACATTTACCGTAGCGTAACAATTACCCTAGATGAGCCAAGCAACTCCAACCAAAGTGTTGCGCAAGCCGCTCTTTTGGGGTTAAAGAAAATTTTTATTCCAAACCAGCCATACCGAAAAACTGGAGTAATTGTTAGCGGAATATCGTCCGAGAATTATATACAAACCAGTATTTTTAGCACTGCCGATAGGGAAAAGCTCAACAAACTCTCCCAAATATCCGACAGCCTAAACGCCAGGTACGGCCGCGATAAGCTAAAGTTGGCGGTACAGGGTAGCAGCAAGGATTGGCACCTAAAGCACGAGAAACTCTCGCCATGCTACACCACCCGCTGGAACGATTTACTAAAGGTAAAACCCTAATTGTTAGTAAATCTCTTAAACAAAATTTTACTCTTTTTATTGGTGTTGTTTAACTATTTTATACTTTTATATAACCTCAGAGGGTTGTGTTGATATACTTTTAGTAAGGTTATTGTTTAAAACCTTTATGAGGGGAAGGATAATTGAAGTATATGGATAAGTGAGTTACAGGCAAGCGTAAAGGACGACACCGCAAGACAGAAACCGACATTAAAAATATAAAGACGAGATAAAGAGAAATGGCAAACAGTGACTTGACAAAAGCTAAGAATGCGAAAAATGATGAGTTTTATACTCAATACATTGACATACAAAAGGAAGTAACGGCTTACTTAGAATATAATTCTGATGTATTTCGTGGTAAAACTATCCTATTGCCTTGTGATGACCCTGAATGGAGCAACTTTGCAAAATTCTTTGCCCAAAATTTTGAACGTTTCGGAATTAAAAAATTAATAAGCACAAGCTACGCACCAGACAGCAAAAAGTATAAAAGCAATTATCAGCCGACACTCTTTGAAGTGAATGACCCACAATATGATGTATATAAAACTGTGAAAAATGGAAAAATATTCACCTTAACGAGAGACAAATCAGGTGACGGCAAAATTGATGTAAATGACTTGGAATGGAGTTATTTGAGTGGTGATGGAGATTTTAGAAGCGATGAGATAAAAAAAATAAGGAACGAAGCAGACATAATTATAACAAACCCACCTTTTTCCCTATTTCGTGAATTTTTAGCTTGGATTGTTGAAGCTGATAAGCAATTTCTGATTATCGGTAATATGAACGCTATAACATATAAAGAAGTGTTCCCACTTATAAAATCAAATAAATTGTGGCTTGGGCCAACAATTACAAGTGGTGACAGAGAATTTCAAGTGCCTGACGAATATCCCGTAACTGCATCTGGTTGGCGCATTGATGAAAATGGCAACAAATTTCTGAGAATTAAAGGTGTAAGATGGTTTACAAATATTGACCACGGAAGACGACACCAATCCTTACCGCTTATGACAATGGCTGATAATTTTAAGTTCAGTAAACACAAGGAAGTCAAAGGCAGAGATTCTTTCGAGAAATATCAAAATTATAATGCGATTGAAATACCATTTACGGATTCTATTCCAAGTGATTACACGGGTATTATGGGTGTTCCAATTAGCTTTTTAGACAAATACTCACCTGAACAATTTGAAATTGTAGGGATGTGTGAAAATGAAGATTTATACGGTTTAAAAACAAAAGTTTATACAACTGCTGAGTGCAAACAAGCATATTTAAACAAGTTTGGCAAAAAAGGAACTTATGACCTAAACGCAAGCGGTGTAGTTTTACGTGATGGAATATTAGAGAAAGTTTACCAAAGAGTTCTCATAAAACACAAGAAATAAGTAATGAAAACAACACTTAGAACGGATATAACAGTTAAAGCAATTTGCGAAGGCTTTGTTTATAATGAACTTGAAGGAAAAGGACTTTTTGGTTTATCAGGTAAACTGACAATTCAGCCAGAATATCAGCGTAATTACATTTATGCAGACGGCAAAAGAGATGTTGCAGTAATTGAAAGCATTTTAAAAGGTTATCCATTAGGACTAATCTATTTCAATACTGTCAGTGCCGACAAATTTGAAGTTTTAGACGGACAACAACGTATTACAAGTTTCGGCAGGTTCGTAACGAACAAATTTGCAATCAAAGACGAGAACGGAATGGAGCAATATTTTAGTGGTATTGCTAAAGACAAGCAAGAAATAATATTGAATACCAAACTTTTAATTTACGAGTGTGAAGGAACTGAAAGTGAGATTA
>CAZTVY010000315.1:0-3578 GCA_964617235.1 uncultured Rikenellaceae bacterium
ACCTTAACGGTTCCATCCTCTGAAGGGTTTGGATAAACAGAAATTAAACCAGAAGAAATCTCGTCAACCGAAACTAATTGACCACTTGTGATGGTATTGTATCTAGATGTTATTTCGCTATAGGGGTCAAACGCAGCCTGTGTAGCCTTAAAACCAATATTTGCACTAAGCAACTGGTTATTTTGAGTATTATGGAACCACACAATAGTATCTTTAGTTGCGCTGCTAAAACGTACAGGTATTTTCATTTCGAAAAACGAAACTGATGCATGCGATTGGATTTGCTCAATGCGAGTCCAAACAGTATTATCTATAGCTTGCCATGTAATTTTGTATTTAGGATAACCCTGTCCGTAAATCCAATCGTTAAAGAATTCAGTTAATGATGAATCGGCAGCAAGTTCCATGTGTTCCTTAAAGTCTTGGGTTTTTGCAAATCCATCGGCAAGTAAAGGGTCGTTTAAATAATTTTTGATTCCTTGGAAAAAGGCCTCATCGCCAATTTGTTTACGTAGCATGTGCAGCACTTCTCCCCCCTTGGCATACGACAAGCGCCCACTAAAAATGGCATTTACATTTGCAGTATCAGTGCAGTAAACGGAACCGCCTGATTGTGATGTGATACTGGAAATTTCACTGACTCTCCAGTTTTTAAAACTTTCTGCACCATAAGTATACTCTAAATAGAGTCCCTCACAGTATGTCGCAAAACCTTCATTAATCCATATATCAGCCCAACTTCCACATGTAATATAGTCACCAAACCACTGATGAGCTAGCTCGTGTATAACAAGCATTTCGCTATTGTCGTACATAAAACTCATGGTTTGGTGTTCCATACCTCCACTCCAACCAAACTGGGCATGTCCATATTTCTCATCAGCAAAAGGATATGTAATAAAAAGGTCATTGTATGCTTTCATTGCATTTACAACATTTTGTTGATTAGCAATCCATTGGCTACTTTTTTCAGGATAGAAATAGTCGATTATCTGAATTGGATTTTGACCGTCAACAGGCACCTCGGTTTGCAACTCCTGATAATTTGTAACAGCAAAAGCAACAAGGTATGTTGCTATAGGATGTTTATGTTTCCAATGATAGGCTATACCCATTTCGGTATCTTGGGTCGACACTAGAATTCCATTGGAAGCCACCTTATTACCATCCAAAGTGTTTACAACAACATCTATACTGTCGGCTTTATCAAGTAACGATTGCTTGCATGGCCACCAAGTATATGCACCATAAGGCTCGCTTAATGTCCAAATAATTGGATTTCCATTGTGAGTTGTTTGCTCAAAAGCCCCAAATCCATTACTTTGTGGTGCGCCATGATAGGAAATAGAAATGCTTGATAAATCATTAGCATTAAGAGTTACTGGCAGAGTAACGTCAATCTCATCGGTTAAATGAGTAAACGAAACCAATTGATCGTTGAATTTAATACTATCAACAACCATATTATTAAGCAAATCAAAAGTAATTTTATTTCCGGAACTTTTCATTTCGAAAGTAGTGGTAACAGTTCCTGATATTCCATAAACAGAAGGATTAACAATTAAATCGAGTTTATAGTGCTTAACATCGTACATTCCACCTGATTTGGTTTCCTGAAAATCCCATAACTTTTGCAAATTACGTTGCTTGGTTAAAGCATCCATTCTATCCTGTGCCCAAACAAGCGAGTTTATCATAAGAAAAATTAAAATCGTAATCTTAGTTTTCATTCACACAAAATTTTACATTATTAATTTAGATACGGCTATATGATGACTGCATTATTTTTATTTTTCAAATTGATTAAATATTCGAAAACAACCTTTCGAACGTAATGTTAGTAAAGTTTTTTCTACAAACCAATGAATGATTTAAACCTGAAAGTAAATAGCAGGTTACAAAAGGCATGCGAATTTATTACATTTTAATGATTTCCATATATTTAATCGCATATTAAACAACATGAAATTAAATGGCATGTTTGTGTTAGTAAAAATTTTGCATGAAAATGCAATTTAAACCCTTAACAACCCACGAAAAGCCCTTACGCTATAGTACGATTGTGCACCATTGTGATAAACAAATACTCTTCCGTATCTATAATCACCAAACAAAGCACCGCCTAACTTGCGAACTGAATCAGGGGTTTTCAACCAACTTGATGTTTTGGTATCAAAATTTCCCAAAGATTGAAGTTTGAGATATTGCTCCTCGGATAGTATTTCAATCCCTATTTCAGCAGCCAAATCAATGGCATTGTTCAGGGGTTTATTCTCCTTTCTTGATTTTAGTGCTTCGCCATCATAGCAAACACCTCGTCGGCCAACAGGAGTCTCCTTTGAGCAATCGCAAAATATATACTCATCGGTATTATTATCGTACTCAATAACATCGGGCTCGCCACCAGTTTTCTCCATCTCGTTGAGCGACCAAAGTTTTTCAGGATTCAACTCAAGTTTTTCTTGCACTTTAATCCAATCAACACCATTATGTCGTTTCATATTTTGGGCGAAACGAAGTTTCAATACTTCAACTAAGGTCTTGCTCCGCTCAAGCGATAATTCCCTAATAGTCATCATAACCAAAAATATTTATTCAACAACAAACCCCAGACCAGTTATTTTTCCAATTAAAAAAACTCAATGTCTATTTATAAAACCGTATTTTGCATAAACAGTTCAGCAATCAATTACCTTTATATAAAACTGCCACTATGGATATTAGTATTTTTACAGATAAATCAAACATTCCAACACCCGAAGAACTAGAAAAAGCAATTGGATCAACTATTCATATTTGGAATGAAATTGCTGATTACGCTCACAAGAAATACCCAAAAGCAATCGACGAGTGGAACTATCCCGGCAAAAACTACGGCTGGAGTTTTAGGGTTAAGGATAAAAAACGAACCATTGTGTACTTGTTGCCCCGTGAAGGATACTTCAAAGTAGCCTTTATGTTTGGGCAAAAGGCTTTCGATACTATAATGGCAAGTGATATTGACTCCTCAATCAAAAAAGAACTAGCCGATGCAAAGGTTTACGTTGAGGGCAGGGGCATTCGAATTGATGTTAAAGATGATGCGGTTTTTAAGGATATAAAGAAATTAATTGATATAAAGGTGGAGAATTAGAGAAAAATATGGAAACAGGAAGTTTGAAGCAAGAACAAAATTTATGAAAAAACCCCTCAAGGGTTTTGAATCCTTGAGGGGTTTTAAATACCTAAACAGATTAATTTCCTTCCACCACTACATTTTCACTTGCGGCAGGCGTAGACTTACGGAACGAAAAACTGTAAAAAATTCCCAAAACATAGGATGTTTCGGGTGTATTTGAGTTCAACTTAGTTTGATATTGACCAAAAACCTCAATCTCGTTGCGTTTATTTAATGGATAAGTTACACCCGCACGAAACCTTAATCTACTAAATTCTTTTTGCTTCCCCGATGTTAAATCGTAATACAACTCGCCCATTACGAATGGTTCAACTTTTGCATTTGGAATATCATAGGAAACCTGAAGCCTATTCCTATAATTATCCTTGGTTTCAATACTATATCCCAAGTCATACCAATA
>CAZTVY010000316.1:0-3556 GCA_964617235.1 uncultured Rikenellaceae bacterium
TACCTCGCTTCTGAACTATTTGATTTCAAAATTCCAACTACATACTATTTCTTCATTCCAGTTACCGTTGGGATTGTTATTGCTTTTGTGTATGGTTTTGCCAATCGTTTTAAGCAGGCATACATTTGGGCTGTATTTTTAACTGTGGCAATTGCTATGTCGTTGTCTGTGGATTACGTTTTTCATAATGTGCTAGATGTTCATCATCAAAAACGTATAAACGATTTGTTAGGGATTGAGTCCGACCCGCTTGGTTGGGGCTATAATGTTAACCAATCAAAAATAGCCATTGGTTCGGGTGGCTTTATAGGTAAAGGATACCTTGCAGGCACTCAAACCAAGTACAACTTTGTTCCAGAGCAGAGCACCGATTTTATTTTCTGCACTGTAGGTGAGGAGTGGGGATTTTTGGGCTCAACAGCCGTTTTAGGGCTATTTCTTTACCTTTTGCTCAGATTAATTCGGATTGCGGAACGCCAACGTGAGGGTTTTGCGAGAGTTTACGGTTACGGAGTTGTGTCGGTGTTATTTTTTCATATTGTCGTAAATGTTGGGATGACGGCGGGCGTATTCCCTGTTATTGGAATTCCGCTACCATTCTTTAGCTATGGAGGCTCCTCGCTATGGGCTTTTACAATACTGCTGTTTATTCTTCTCAAGTTTGATTCCGACAGGTTTGGGCATTAACCCAACTGAATGCCAAAATCATTTTGTGAAAGTTCCACTAAATCTGCAAAAAGCAGATTAAAATGTGTTTTGAATAGTTCTACATTCGAATTTAATTGAGCAATTGCGTAGTCTGCTTTTCCGGGTAGGGATGAGTGGTTACTCATAATTTCCAATGCTCTATGTATTCCCTCTGTCGATTTATAGCTGTAAAGTCGATTACTTTGAATCATAAACGGCAGAAATCTGCGCACCTCTTGTGGTAACAAATTGTAGTTTTGCAGCATCTGCATATAAAAAGTTCGGGTGAAGTTTTTTAGTTCTCGGCTCGAGTAGCGCTCCCATTCATTTGCAAGTATATAATCGAACAGCACATCGGTAACAACACCGGAGTAACGTCCCAACTCGGGCTTCAAAAGTTCGTTACAGATTTTTGTTGACGAATGCGAATCGGTTAAACTATCAATAGCCCTGTGTAGCTTTATTCCAAGTTGAACCTTCGGGGGGTAATTTTCGAACTTTCGCCCCTTTACATAATCGCCAATAAAGTTACCAAGCCTGATTTCAACATCGCTTCCCGATAAGTAAAGATGAGCAAGAAAATTCATTAAGTAAATATGTTGGGTTATAGTTTTACAGAATCTATAACCTCGTCGGCTTCATTTTGTTTATAACGCATCAATTTAAATGATTCTCCATCCCATACAGAGTAGGTGTTGCTAACAAGCCAATCGCCTAGTACAACCAAGTTTGATTGTTCCTTAAGTGGGTAAATTATTGGCGAATGCCAGTGGCCATATATAAAGAAATCGTAATGTTCTTTCTCTAATGTTAATCTTGAAAATTTAGTTATTTGTTCATTTTCACCCCTGAATACATGGGTAATTTCCTTTGAGTACCTGCTGCTAACGCTCCATTGGTTGCCGAACCATAAAGAGAAGTTTGGGTGTATTTTTGAGAACATCCACTGCAGGGTAGGGCTGGTGAATATTCTTTTTAGTAGTTTATATCCTGGGTCTCCAGGTCCCAATCCGTCGCCATGAGCCAATAAAAACTTTTTACCGTAAAATTCTTTAACAATTGGTTTATGGTGTACTTCAACTCCAAGTTCTTTCGGGAAATAATCGAACATCCAAACATCGTGGTTTCCTGTAAAGAAATGGACAGGCACACCTTTGTCGGCCAAGCAGGCAATTTTTCCTAAAAAACGAGTGTAACCTTTGGGTACAACTCTTCGGTACTCGAACCAGAAATCAAAAATATCTCCCAAAAGATATAGTTCCCCAACATCATCACTAATGCTATCGAGCCAACTGTTGAACAGTTTTTCGCGAGGAAGACTCTCGCTTAAGGTTGGCAAGCCCAAATGCAAATCCGATGCAAAATATATCTTTTTGTTGCTGGTCATACTATTTTAAAGCCTCGGCAAGAGCCTCTTTAAGGTTGTTTCCGTAAAGGTTTTTGCCAATTATTTCATGGTTTTTCCCAATTAGATAGTTGGCGGGAATTTGCTGAATGTTATAGAGCATTGCAGCCTGAGAGCCATTTACATCTCCTTCACAAACACTAATCCATGGCAAATTTGCCGATTCAACCGCACTTATCCATTCATCACGGTTTGCATCAAGGGCAACCTGATAAATCTCAAATCCTCTACCCTTATACTGCTTGTAAATTTCAAGGAGTTCTCTATTGTCCAGAAGGCTATTGGTGTTTCCTGAGAGCCAAAAATCCAAAAGCACCACTTTGCCTTTTAAACTCGACAATTTAACTTTTAAGCCATTCTTGTTGGGTATCTCTAGTTCTGGTATAGTAATTTCAGACTGTGATATAAGTTCCTTTAGTTGAGTGTCCCTAATCGCTTTTTCAATTCGCTTAATCTCATCAACCATCCCTTTTGTATACTCAGATTCTGGATATAATGCCCTCCAAGCAGATGCTACGGTTTTTAAAGTAAGCAAATCCTCTGAAGTGTTAAACACAAAAAGATTGTCGTTATACTTTTGGTAAATAGCCATTACATTGGCTTTCGACATAGGGTTTTCTTTGATAAACTTTAGGTTAAATTCCTTCTGCATTTTAAGTGTCTGCTCAAATTCATCCTCAATTCTGGCTTTTTCTAGTTCGCTTTCTGATTTAACATACTTAGCTCTCAGTTCATCAACTTTTATTTTAGATTTGGCAAATTCCACAGCTAAGGTTTGCACTTTTGATGACCCAATAGAGCCAGTAACAGTGTAATCCAACATCGCTTTTGAATCGAACTTTACATTAATTACCTCTCCTTGCTCAGCAAGAAGAGTTATTGCTCCTCCATTACGTATGCCGATACTATAGAAAGTAGGTTCTACTCCTTGTTTAACCTTGAACTTTTTGGTGCTTTCACCTGCAGATATTTTTACAGAATCCAATACAACAGTTTGTTTAAAATCCAAGCGAGAAAAGTATAGCATGTTTTGGTCCTGCGACACAACATTTACTTTAATTGTTACCCCATCCTTATTGCTACACGATGTGCTAAGAACCATAAAGGCAATAATAACCCCAATAAAACTTGTAAAACGACCCATAAAATTTTCCGTTTGAGTTTAATGAAAGGCAAAATTAACCAATCATTCGTAATTTCAAACTTTTGAAATAAAGTTTAACTAAGCCATTGTTTTAGTAACTTAGTGTGCAATGGCTAAAGGCTTGTTTTAATTTTTACATCATCAACTTATTTGAACTATCTTAGCGAGTAAATTTGATATAATGGAACTATTCGAAAAACCCAAGGGTTCATACATAAGTTTTTTTAGTAACAAGGTAAAAATGTTCGGTGGAATTAACCTGGCGCAGGGTATTCCCGGATTCAATCCGCCAGTAGAGCTTATTGATGAACTGAATGCTA
>CAZTVY010000317.1:0-3542 GCA_964617235.1 uncultured Rikenellaceae bacterium
AGAATCCCTGATGAGAAACTATGGGAACTCCATTATAATTTAAAAATAAAATTATGATTGATAGTATATTGAAAGGATTAAAAGATCAGATTGGGCAGGAAATCCTAGCCAAAACTGATGTAAAATCTTCACAGCTAGGTAGTGTTTTTTCTGTAATCGGTGATGCTACCAAATCTGAAGTTAAAAAATCTATGGTGAACGATGGTCTAAGTACTGTAATGAATCTGTTCTCCAATAAGCAAAACAGTGCTCAAGCAAATCTTTTACAATCCGGAATTTCGAGTGCGATTATTTCAGGTTTGGTTAGTAAACTTGGGCTGTCTCAGTCAACATCTAAGATTATCTCCGAAATAGCCGTACCCGCTTTAATGAATTTAATTACTAAAAAGAATAGCGAAACACCGGATGATGACCCATCTCCTCTTCAAAGTATATTTGGAGACAACAAGGGGCTTGGAGATGTTGCTGGGAAACTACTTGGAAATTTGTTTAACCGTAAAAAATAAAAACATGACTAAGATTATTGAAATTGAAGGAATTGGCCCTGTAATGGGTGAGAAATTAGAAAAGGCTGGTATTAAAACTGTTGAGGCTCTTTTGAAAGAGTGTGCATCAAAGCCCGGTCGTAAAAAAATTGCTGACCAGACAGGAATTGCTGAGGCAAAAATTCTTGATTTTGTTAATATGGCTGACCTCATGAGAGTTAATGGCGTTGGCGCTGAGTTTGCCGAACTATTAGTTGCAGCAGGGGTAGATACCATTAAAGAATTAAGAACTCGTAAGGCTGACAACCTACATGCTAAATTGGAAGAGGTTAATGCTGCAAAGAAGCTTACAAGAAGAGTACCATCGTTAGATATGGTTTCGGATTTTATTAACAAGGCAAAAGATATTGAGCCAACAGTTACACACTAACAAAGGATATTCATTTCAAGAAGGTGGCTTTATTATAAGCCACCTTTTTTGTTGGCAAACTGTTTTATTGGTTTTTAACTCATTTAAACTAACGTTGGAGCATGTATTTTCTACAAGGTATTGTGTCGCATTATTTTTCGTGTATTTTTGCGGGCTAATTTTAAACTAAAATAAATGAATAACAAGATTGCAAATCCTGCTGTTGTTGGGTTAGCCGGTTTTGGACTAACCACGTTACTTTTACAAATTCATAACCTCGGATTAATAGGATTAGGCCCTGTAGTAGCAATGGGTTTTATATTTGGAGGTTTAGCCCAAATGATTGCTGGTTTTAACGAGCAAAAAATGGGTAATAATTTTGGGTACAGCGCTTTTGTTGCTTACGGATCGTTCTGGATTGGATTAGGAATTATTTTTATCCTTAACCATTTTGGCATTTATGCTTCTAATGGTACCGATGTTGGATATTATCTATTAGCTTGGACATTCTACACATTGATTATGTTAATCGCATCGTTGTGGGTACATATGGCAATGTTTGTAACATTTGCTCTTCTTTTTGTAGGTTTTATTTTGCTTGATTTGTCTCATTTTGGTTTCCCACAGTTACAGAAACTTGCAGCGGTTGAGTTGATATTCTGCGCATTGGCTGCATGGTACATGATGGCTGGAATTATTATTAATGATTTGGCTGGAAAGACGATTTTACCTATGGGTAAAAAAATAATTGGAAACTAGTATTTGAGTTTATTTTAAAGGAGAAGGCATGGATTCACCGTGCCTTCTTTTTTTACACAAAGTAAGAATGCTAAATCCGTATTTTTACTTTTGGATATGTAATGCTTTTCAAAAGTATTCGAGTGAGCAAATGATTTTTTAATTATTCAGGTACCCAGATAATATTTGCTTATTCATGATTTACAACATCAGCGGGTTGCGAAAAAAATTGTAGGTTTGCAATCGATTTATCTGAATGCAAAAAAACAATAGTATGGCAACAAAACCATCAATCCCAAAAGGAACCCGCGATTTTGGCCCCGAACAAATGGTTCGGCGTAATTATATATTTGACAATATCCGTCAGGTTTTTAACCGATATGGCTATCAGCCAATAGAAACTCCTGCCATGGAAAACCTTACCACCCTACTTGGAAAGTATGGCGAGGAGGGCGATAAACTTCTTTTTAAGATTCTTAACTCTGGCGACTTTATTGACAAGGTTGATATAAACAAAGTTAAGCCTGGCAACTCAAACTCTATTGCGCTTGACATAAGCGAGAAAGGTTTGCGTTACGATTTAACTGTTCCCTTTGCACGCTTTGTGGTTCAGTACCAAAACGACATAACCTTTCCATTTAAACGTTACCAAATTCAGCCTGTTTGGCGCGCCGATAGACCGCAGAAGGGTCGCTACCGCGAATTCTACCAGTGCGATGTTGATGTTATTGGCTCAAACTCGCTCTTCAACGAGGCTGAACTTGTGCTAATCATCAACGAGGTTTTCGAAAAACTAAAAGTTAGAACAATTCTCAAACTGAATAACCGCAAGATTTTAAGCGGAATTGCCGAGGTAATAGGCGAATCACAACGACTAACGGATATTACAGTTGCAATTGATAAAATTGAGAAGATTGGGCTCGATGCAGTAAACGAGGAACTTCGCTCTAAAGGTGTTTCCGATGCTGCAATATCAAAGCTACAACCAATTATCACTTTAAGTGGAACAAATACCGAGAAGTTGAATACTTTGAAAGGAGTTCTGGCTTCATCGGAAATCGGTTTAAAAGGTGTTGCTGAGATGGAGGAACTTCTTGGCTATGTTAGTCAGGTTGGTGATTTATCTACCACAATTGAACTCGATTTATCTCTAGCTCGCGGATTAAACTACTATACTGGGGCAATTTTTGAGGTTAAAGCTGCCGATGCCGAAATAGGCAGCATTTGTGGTGGTGGCCGCTACGATGACCTTACTGGTATTTTCGGGTTGAAGAATGTTAGTGGAGTTGGTGTTTCGTTTGGTGCCGACCGTATTTACGATGTGATGCTTCAGCTAAATCTGTTCCCCGAGAGTTTGCTTTCGTCAACTCAAGTTATGTTTGCTAACTTCAGTAGCAAGGAAGCAGCGTACTGCCTTAAGGCTATTCGCGAATTGCGAAGTGCAGGCGTGAGTGCTGAACTGTACCCCGATTCTGCCAAAATGAAAAAACAGTTCGATTACGCCAATAGCCGTAAAATAAAATTTGTGGTGATTGCTGGTGAAAACGAGGTTCAAAACAATCAGCTTTCGGTTAAAAATATGGAAACTGGCGAACAGGTTTCCATTGCTTACTCCGAAATATCAAACTACATCAAGAAAAGTATCTAAAACAAACATAAACCTATGATAAAGACACACCAAATATCGCCTAAAGCATTAACCTGGGAGTTGATGGACGATTTAATCAACTCGCAGTATAAGCTAGAACTATCTAAGGAGTCTGTTGAACTTATCAGCAAGTGCCGCAACTACCTCGATGCAAAAATGGAGAACGAAAGCGCTCCAATTTATGGCATTACAACTGGCTTTGGTTCACTTTGCAACCGCACCATTTCAAAGGATGAACTTTCGCAATTGCAGAATAACCTTG
>CAZTVY010000318.1:0-3530 GCA_964617235.1 uncultured Rikenellaceae bacterium
CATCTACCGCGCAAGTAGCGATGAGTTTAAAGCAAAAATTGTTGGAGTAAAACCAACAGGAGAACTGATGCTCCAAACCGAGAAAGGTGAGGAGCGTTCGTTTGCGTTTAAGGAGGTTACTTTTGTGATTTAAATTGCGTTGAATGCTTTAGCAATTCCTTCGGCAAGGGCATTAACACCTTCTTCTAACTTTTTACCAAGCATCATCTTCATCATCATGTTAAGTTCTGCCTTAATGGTAATTTTCATTCGGGTGTCGTAGGCTGCAGCCTCTTTTAGTTGTACCCAGAGGAAAAACTGCAAAGGAACACGTTCGTCGCCCGTAAGTTTTATCGTAGTGAACTCCTCTTTCTCAACAAGCTTCAACCCCATTGGCCCCATTCCCTGATAGCTAAAGCTACAGTTGGTTTCATCGGCTTGCCAGTTATCTACCTTACCCTCCACAAGTGGAGTAAAATTTCGGAAATCCGATAACACCTTGTAAATATCCTCTGCGCACTTACTAATTGCTACAACTTTGCTTTCGTAGGTTTCCATCTTATCCTGTTTTTGAGATGGCAAAGAAAATAAAATGAATTGTTTTGTCAAAATGGATATATCGGATTGCTGAGATTGCTTTTCGTAATCAGTTTTTTTAGATATTATTGTCAAATTATCAAATTATCAAATTGACCAATTGTTCAGTTGCTGTATATTTGGCATTCAAAACAGATTGTATGCTAAAGATTCTTCATCAACGGAGCCATAATCCCTACTTCAACATAGCAACAGAGGAGTATTTGCTTAAGAATAAAACGGATGATTTCTTCATAATCTATCGAAACAGCCCTTCGGTGATTGTGGGTAAGCATCAGAATACCAATGCGGAGATAAATCACCAGTTTGTGGAAAATAATGACATTCCCGTTGTTCGGAGATTGTCTGGTGGAGGAACAGTATACCACGATTTGGGTAATATCAACTTTTGCTTTATTATGAATGGCGCAGAAGGGCAGTTGGTGGATTTTAAGCGTTATACTGAACCAATTATCGATATACTTCAAGGTTTTGGAGTTGATGCATTCTTGGGGGGGAAGAACGATATTCGTGTGGGCGATAAGAAGATATCGGGTAATGCTGAGCATGTTTACCGTAAAAGAATTTTGCACCATGGAACGCTGCTTTTTCAGTCGGACTTGGATAGGCTGAACGAGGCCATTCGGGTCGATTTATCGAAGTACCACGATAATGCTGTCAAGTCAATCCGAAGCACTGTGGCAAATATTGCTGATTTTCTTCCATCGCCAATGGATGTTACTTTTTTTGAGGAGATTCTGATTGGTTTTATGCTAAGTTACTTTCAGGAATCAGAGGAATATTCTCTAACAAATGAGGATAGTATTGCTATAGGCACTTTAGTTGATTCAAAGTATTCGACTTGGGAATGGAACTATGGCTATTCCCCTGTTTATGAGTTAGTAAAGAATGTTCAAACATCAGCAGGAGAGTTAACTATAAAGGTAAATGTAGTTAAGGGCTATGTTGAAGATTTGAGTTTTAGCGGGGTCGATATTTCAGATGAGATTGCTGAGCGCTTAAGACTCCTACTTGTTGGCACGGTACATTCATCCAAAGATATTGCTATTGCAATTGCCGATAATGAAATAGGCGACTTCTTTCAAAATCGCCTATCCGTTAAATTAACTCATGAATATTTCTGTTAGACTATTTTTTTTGACCTTCTTTTGGTGGGTCTACGCCGTAGGCTATGCCTTCATAAAAATGAGTAGGCACTTCTTTGTATCCACCTCTAGTTTCGCTTTTCGTAATAAGAACATAAATTGCACCTAGGGCGGCAGCTCTGCGTTGCAATCTTATTCGGGCATTTTTTTCAGCAGCCTTTGCTGTTTTGCTGCTAGTACCCGATTTTGCTTGAATTTGGCCGTACGCATACAGACCTTCAACATCGGAAGGGTTTTCAGTAATGATAACTGATTGAAAGTTTGTGGTTTCAAGTTCTTGGAATGCCATGCTGTTGAACGCCTCAACCCTACCATTGCTATACAGAATTTTATGTATTTGCTTACGGGTGATGTCTTCAACCTTATTTGTTTCGGCTTTATAGAATGTTATTTTTGAAGAACCGACGCTTTGAACTTTCCCAATAATTTTTTTACTGCTCACAAGAATAATGGTGTCCATCATCATCCCATTATTCTGGGCAAAGCTAGTAGTCAAAATGCCTGAGATTAAAATAAATAAAAAGATTTTTTTCATAAATTTTTCTTTCAGAAAACGTTGCAAAGTTAATGCCATTTATTAAATCTTACTATTTACATACAAAAAATGATACATAACCTTACGCTAAATTATCAAAAAAAGTTATGATATTAGTTTGAATTCAATTAAAAAGACTAGTTTCCTCTGGCTACAAAAAAGAATGAAAGAAAAATTAGCAATAGTTGTTTGAAGGTTGAGGTGGCAATTAAATCAGGAAAAGGGATTACTAATCTATAGGCAAGAATAAGACCAATTACGAGTGCGGAAAGTACTGTAATTGTCTGTTTTGACATAAAGCCCCCCACAATTAGTAACACCGATAGAATAAGCATTGCAAGTGAAAGGTAGAAGTTGATGCTTTCAGGGTTAATAGGGTTAACTCCCTTTACATTACTTATAAAGATGTACGCGGCAAAAGTTATTCTTAACATCCAAGTGGCAAATGGTAGTACTGATTTAAATGGTTTCATAGTTGTTGTTTTAGAAGTTAAACGTAATTTTGCGGAGTCTTATTTTAACCAAAGGTATTAAACACTATGGAAAAACTCAAATATTCTGTTCAACTTTTAGGCTCGGCATTGGTGTGGATTATTATGGGAGTATTGGCTTTTACTCTTTTTTGGGGAGACTTTTTGGTATGGTTACTTACATTTTGGTGGGATAAAAGACTTTTTTGGCTGCATCGTTACTCAATTTTTTGGGCGATGTTCCATGTTCACCTAAATCCGTTTTGGAGGATTAAGTTTGAGGGGAAGGAGAATATCAATAAGGATAAAGTCTATGTTATTGTATCGAATCATCAAAGTGCTTTCGACATAGCCTTGCTTTATAGAATTAATATACACTTCAAGTGGGTTGCTAAGCGGGAGTTGATACGAGTTCCTGTTATTGGGTGGAATCTGCTATTGAACAAATATATCCTTATTGATAGGAAGAATGCTTTTAGCAGTAAAAAGCTGCTCCATGAGGGTGGTGAAAATTTGAAAATGGGAAGTTCTGTGTTGATTTTCCCAGAAGGGACAAGAACTCCAGATGGAAGAGTTCGACGGTTTAAGGAAGGAGCGTTCTTGTTGGCCAAGCAAGCACAAGTGTCTATTTTACCATTGGTAATAGAAGGTTCTAAGGATGTTTTGCCCAAGCCCGGGGTTATAAGTTTGATTCAAACTTTCACCATAAGAGTGTTGCCCGAAATTCCTTACGAGTCATTTAAGTATACCGATGTGGCCGAGTTGACCAAAGATGTTAACAAGTTAATTCAGGACACCCATGCG
>CAZTVY010000319.1:0-3528 GCA_964617235.1 uncultured Rikenellaceae bacterium
ATAAAAAAATATTTGCCAATTTTTTGACCTTTATTTGTGACAACAAAATTTATGTAGGCAGTTTTCTTAAGGGTTTGCTCATATTAGAAAATAAGGATTTAGTGCTTGCTCCAGGTGCCGAGGTTTTTGTTGAAAAAAACATTTTTTCAATATTACCCTATAACGAAGCAGAGGGTCTTGTTGTTACTGATGGCGGTCTTTATCTTTATAACTATTCATCAGGCGCATCAAGGAGAGTTAAGGATAGCGACGGTTTCTTTGACAGAGTGTTCGAAGCCGCTATTCCTTATAGCCCTATTCAATTAAATAGTAAGAATTATGGAATAGGTAATGTTCAGTCTGATTGGCTCAGCTATATCCAATTTACTAAAGATTTCAAGCCTACAGAAATTGTTAACAAAGAAATTGGACTCTCAAGTAGCCAAATTACATATTTATATCAAGGAGGAGATAGCCCTGTTTGGTGCACATTTTACGATGGAGCAATATCCCGATTTGAAGTAAACTCAAACTTAAAGCGATTTGCCAAAGAAAGCGGAATAGATGATTTTATTACTGATATCGTAAGATTTAATGGAATTTTATATATCTCTACTTTTAATGGAGTCTATTATTTAGGGTTTGAGAAAAATGGAATCCCCAAATTTTATCCTGTTGAGAATATTTCTGGAACAGTTTGGGACTTATTGGAGTTTAAAACCCCTAATGGGAAATCGATTCTTTTGGCAGGATCATATACCGATGGAGTTTTTGAAATTAGAAATAATAGAGCATACTCAATTAGTGAAAAGTTAAAAGTAAAGTTTCCCACAGTTCAGCATAATATTTTTACTCTGTTCCAATCCAGATTTAACCCTGAAACACTGTATATGGGTATGGCAGGATCTTTGGCCACGATATCCTGGAACGGCGATTGGGTTGAGACAAAAAAAATAAAAGAGGATAAAATAAATTATCCAATAAGATCTATTCAGGAAGATAAATTTGGAGATTTATGGTTAGGCTCACAAGTTAAGGGTATAAATGTAATCTCAAAAACTGGCGAATACATTGACTTTTCTTCACATAAGGATTTGGTTGATAGTAAGGAGTTTTCGTTTATCAACTCAAACGACACTTTATTTATAATTTCAAACAAAGGGGTATTTCACTATAGTTATACTGATAGTTCCTTTATTAAAGGAGGTCTTGTAAATCCTTATGCTAACACAAACGGAATTTTTAGGATACAATCAACTCAAAATGGTTTTGTGGCTATATGCTCTGATGATGAAGGTAAATATTGGGCTCAATTATTTGAAAAGGATAGCATAGGGAGTTGGGGTGTCAATTCAACGCCATTTAAACGACTCCCCAATAAGTCCATAGATGCCTTGTATGTTGATGCAGATGGTACAATTTGGATCGGAATTTCAAAAGAACTATTTAGCTACAACCCAAATTTGAATCGTAATTTCGACCTACCATTCAGAGCTCTTATTCGAAAGGTTGTCGCCAAGGATTCATTGCTCTTCGAGGGTAATTTTTTCTCCACCTTGGACGATGGACGTAGAGTCCCTTCGCTTGAACAACAACCTATCCAAGTTCCAAGACTATCTTATCATTACAATGGAGTGGTAATCAACTTTTCTTCTCCATACTTTGAAAGAGAATCTGATATACTATATAGCCATTACTTAGAAGGTTCCGATGAGGAAACGTGGAGCAAGTGGGATAGTAGGACAGAAACCACTTATACGAATCTTCGCGAGGGGAAGTATACTTTTTATGTTAAGGCAAAAAATATTTACGACAAGGAAAGCATTGTTGCCTCCTATTCATTTGAGATTAGACCTCCTTGGTACAGAACTATTTTAGCGTACTTTATCTACTTCATACTTTTTGTCGTAGTTATATGGGGTATTGTTAAATGGAATACTCGCCGATTAATTGAAGAAAAAATTCGTTTGGAGGAAATTGTTAAGGAGAGAACCGCTGAAGTCGTAGCCCAAAAAGAGGAAATTGAGATTCAAAATGAGAAGATTGCTGCTCAAAATGAGGAAATTAAGAGTAGTATTCACTATGCAAGTAGAATTCAGGGTGCAATTCTAACTCCACCAGAACAAATAAACAGAATTTTTCCCGATAATTTTATTCTCTACCTTCCTAGAGACATTGTTAGTGGGGACTTTTACTACATTACTCAAATAGGCAGCAAGAAAATTAGCGTAGTAGCCGATTGTACTGGCCATGGTGTTCCTGGTGGATTTATGAGTATGCTGGGCGTTTCATTCTTAACTCAAATTATTTCACAAACCGAGGATTTGCATGCCGCAACAATACTTAACAAGTTACGTCATCAAGTAATTACGGCATTGCATCAAACTGGTGAAATTGGAGGAAGTAAGGACGGTATGGACTTGGCCCTTTACATTTTAGATGAACAAATTATGCATCTTGAGTTTGCTGGGGCGAACAATCCTTTAGTTCATATAAGCAATGGAGAATTGAATCATATAAAGAGCGATAAGATGCCTATAGGTATACACTTACGTGGCGATACTCCTTTCACAAACTTTGAACTTGATGTTAAGAAGGGCGATGTGATTTATACGTTCTCCGATGGTTATGCCGACCAGTTTGGTGGTGGGGATGCCCGCAAGTTTATGATAAAGAATTTAAAAGAGTTGTTACTTGAGATTCATCAAAAACCTATGGATGAACAACGAGAAATTCTGCATAAAACACTTTTAGATTGGCACGGCGATACTCCTCGGATAGATGATGTTGTTGTGATGGGAGTTAGAATATAGAATTATTAAGGGAGGTTTTAAGCCTCCCTTTTTTAAATTTACTCAACCTCTCCAATAATTACCACGTAGTTTTTACCGTATTTTTTTGCGCACTTAGGGCAAGTGGTGTACCACATATACCATTTCTTTATGATTAAACCTTTTTCGGCAACAGTTGCTTTAAAATCTTCGCCCCACTTGTCTGTGTCTTTGAAGGGACCTTCATAAACTTTACTGAAGAACTTTCCGCTTAGTTTAACATTCTCGGCATTGGCAACCTCCTTATCTACCGCAAGGTAAACATCCATATTCCATTTCGATGTGTGGTCCGAGAGGCAAAGGTAGTCCGGCATTGTTGCGTTGGCTGTGGTAACTTTTTCATCGAGCCGTTTCATGGTTTTGCCAAACCCAAATGGCATATAAAAGATAGTAAAAACCTTGTCCTTTATAAATGGCTTATTGTACCACTCCAGCATTTTTCCGTCCCAGTTTGTTGGGTCGAATGGTGGGCAGCAGGTTGAGTTTTCTTTTTCCATAAATGTATTGTTTAGGTTAAGTCAAATTTACATAGATATTTTACTTAAAATCAAATTTTTAATGGAGAATAAATTGTTTGCTATTAGTTGATTTTAAACGAGTAAATAACCTCAACATTACCCTTTATCATTGAAAGTACTGGGCAAATTCCCTCAATCATTCCTAAAACCTTATTCATTTCATCGGAGGTTAGGTTTTCGCTTTTTATATTAATCTCCAA
>CAZTVY010000320.1:0-3525 GCA_964617235.1 uncultured Rikenellaceae bacterium
CATTAAGACCTGTGTCGCATTTACAGTCCATTTCGGAGCGTAATACTTCAATTTGGATATCAATTACCTTTCCTACCAAATCGTCCTTATCACTTACATACTTGTAAAGTGTTTTTTTTGAAATGCTCAGGTGCGATGCAACATCATCCATGGTGATGCTTTTTATGCCATACTTTATGTATAGTTCGCCAACCTTTTCTAGTATTTTTTTTAGTTCTTCGTTCATGATTACACATAGGAAACAGTGGGTACAAAAATAACAAAAAACGTTTCCGCCGGTTTAGTTTGTTTTGTTAACTTATGCAATTGAATTCCTAAATTAAGTTAAATGCGTTATTTTTAATGATTTGTAAAAGTGCATGCATATCTGTTTGCTAAAAAAAAATAAAAAGATGAGAGCGTGTAATTAAGATCTGAATAAAGTTTTTTAAGTATGAATCTTTTTTATGGTAGGGTATTTGTTTATGAAGATGTATTACTAGTAAATAGTTTTAACCTCAAATTTGAATATTATGAAACTGATAGCTAAAACACTTGGAATAGTTCTTTTAGTTGGTTTGTTTGCTAGTTCAAACGCATTCTCGCAGAAGGTAGTTAAGGTGAAGTCTAATCCACATCACAAAACAGTTGTTGTAAAAAACAAGAATGGTAAGGTAAAAAAGGTGGTTTATCGTCCACATTGGGCTCCTAAGCGCACATACTACCATCGCTGGGTTTATTTTCCTCGTCATAATTTTTACTGGGACAACGTTAAGCGCGTTTATGTATATAGAAATGGTGTAAAATGGGTTGCTGTGGCAACACTACCTGATGTTTATGCAAAGGTAAATATTGAGCAGGAAAAGAGCGTTGAGTTAACTGAGGCTGATGATTCTACCGAAACAGTTTACGATAAGAACGAACAGCATATTAGGGAGTTAAAGATTGAATAGTTGTTTTAAGAGTTGAAAAGGAAAAGGGATATCGTTTTTGATATCCCTTTTTTTATTCTACTTTGAATTTTATACTTTTCTCTGTTTTGTTGCCCAGTTTATCAACTACGTTTATATTTAATGTGTAGGTTTTTCCAGATGTTAGTTTTTCAATAAGATTCCTGTATGCAATTGGTTTGCCTTGGTCAATTATGTAGTTAATGGTAACCTCACCCGAAAGATTGTCGGTTGCTGCTAGGAATATTTTTACATCCGATGAGTAAACATCAATAGTTTCGTTATTCTCAATTACTTGCTTATGTGGTTTAACACTGAAATGATAGAAAATTTCAGGAGCAACATTGTCAACTCCAACCTCAAACGAAAGAAAATTTAAGTTATCAACGTTGTCGAATCCAGTGCATTTAACAAGAAAATGTCCGTTTTGCTCTATTGTGAAAGGTATGGAGTAATCAGTTTCTGCCGATTTATTTATGCTGTAAACAACCCTGCTAACTCCAGCCTCGTTATCTTTTGCATTGATATGGATTTTTGTTGAAGGACCAATCCACATTGTATCCCTTTGTAGGAATTTTGGTCCATCGAGTTTGTAGGTTAATGTAGGCCCCGTAATGTCGATAGTGGGCATGCTGAACGATTCGGTGCTTGCGCCCGATTGACTACGATTGTTGACATTATCAACTGCGTAAGATTTAACGTTCATTGTTCCCATTATGTCCGAAAGCAGTACGGGCTTTTCGTACTTAATGAAGTCTCCATTATTAAGCGAGTAGAAAATTTCTTTAACCCCAGCCTTGTTGTCTACCGCCGCAACTTTTAGTTGACTTCTGCCCGAAGAAAATTCCCTATTACCAACCATGTATGAATTTCCTACAATCTCCTCGAAAACCATAGGTGGGGTTTTGTCTACAAGGAATGTGAATGTTTGCTCACTCTCAATATTCCCAACCTTATCGGTAGCAAACCATGTTAGCGTGTGCTCGCCTTCGGTTATTCTTGCAGTTTGAATTGGTTTTTGGTAAACTGCAAATTCCGAAGAGTCAATTCTGTACTTTACATTATTTACGCCAAAGGAATCAACTGCAGTTAGGCTTAGTATTGCTCTTCCCGAGAGAGTATTTTCGTGTTTATCGCCTTCAATTGATAGGGTTGAGGTGGGAGGTGTGCTATCTACAATAAATCTGCGTGTAACTTCGTCTTCCTTATTTCCCAGATTGTCGACTGAATAAACTTTGATTTCGTACATTCCTTCCTTGTCGAAAAATACTTGTTCGGTGTACTCTTTGTATGGCTCGCCATTAACTGAGATGAAAGTTTTGTTCAAACCCGCATCTGCATCCGCTGCATTAATTTCAATAATGCTTCCGCCCGATAGATATAATAGTATATCCTTTGAGTCTTTCTGGGTCGATTTGTTGAACATCAATTTGGATTGCGGAGGAACGCCATCGGCAAATAGCTCGAATTTAATTTTACGTCCAATATAAAGGTCGAGGTGGGTCATTTGTATTGGGCCGTGTCCATTCCAGTAGAGTGGGTCGCCTTTTTTGTCGATACCAATCAACTTAACGGCATTTACACCATCGGGCGTTGTACCAACGTAAATATTTACAGGTGCTGTTGGCGATACGAAAAGACGATTTGTTGAATCAACATAAATTGTTTTGGTCTCCTGCTGACCAAATGTGTTCGCTGTCAGCAAGGTTAAAGTGCATATCAATGAGTATCTATATAATTTTAGCATAATCAATTCAGCTATTTAGGCAACGAAAACTTAAACTCAACCCTACGGTTTTGTTTGTGCTTAGAATCGGGACAAGAAACACCTTTTACGCAGTCGTTTAGGATGTTTGAATCGCCCAATCCTTTTACTTTTAACCTTCGAGTTTCAATACCTTTTGATGTTAGGTAGTTGGCAACGGATTGCGCTCTACGCTCCGAAAGTGTTTTGTTCGATTCCGATGAGCCACGGGCATCGGCATAGGCTCTAATCTCCAGAATTAACTCAGGGAAATCTCTCATCAATTGGAGCATTTCCGCTAAATTATCCAACGATTCGTTAAGTAGACGTGCGCTACCTGTTTCAAAGTAAATATTGTCAATCTTAAATATTGCTTCGGGCGAAACAATAACCTTGAATGTTGCGGTATCTCCAATATTTCCTATATTATCAATTGCGTAAACCTTAAGTTCAGATTCGCCCATCTTGTCAAACGAAATATTTTCGGAGTATAGGTTGAATTGTGCACCGTCTACCGAGTAGTAAAGTTGCTTTAGTCCAGAGTAATCGTCCTTTGCATCAATAGATATTTTAGAGTCAACATCGACATAAAACCTATTTTCCTTTCCAAAAAGTAATCCTTTTTCAACCTTTACCTTGGGTTTAGGTCCCTTTGCATCGGCTAAAATAAGGTAACGTATCCTTTCGCCTTTGTTATTGTAAACAAAAAAGTGTTTGCCCGGGCCATCAAAGTACATTGGGTTGGCTAAACTGTCGCTACTAGGGATTAATACCTTGTTGTTGGGTTCATTGTTGGCCGATAAGAAAAAGTAAATGGGAGCATCTACCTTTACATATATCTGGCCGTTTGTA
>CAZTVY010000321.1:0-3520 GCA_964617235.1 uncultured Rikenellaceae bacterium
CTAATCCTTCAAAGCGGGTGCAAATATAGAGGGTCTTTTTGGGATATGCAAGAGGAGTGAGAATAAATAAGTGTTAAAAAGTGTTTCGTTAGTCTTAGTCTGCTGATTCACAGAAAAATCAAATTTGAAAATAAATTAAAAAAACTTAAAAAATATTGTAGAGTGCTTAAAATAGGCAGAAAAGCCTTATCTTCGCATACCTTATTATATATACAAATTCATTAATTTACTTTTTATAAAAATGGCTATTAAAGAAAAACTAGTAATTATTCCAACTTACAACGAGAAGGAAAATATTGAGAGAATGATTAACAAGGTTATGTCGTTACCTGGCGATTTTAACCTACTTATTGTTGACGATGGCTCGCCCGATGGAACTGCACAAATTGTAAAAGACCTTCAACTAAAATATCCAGAAAGAATATATATTCTTGAACGTGCAGGAAAACAAGGGCTTGGTACTGCCTATATTGCTGGTTTTAGATGGGCTCTGGAGCACGGTTTCGAGTACATATTCGAGATGGATGCAGACTTCTCGCATAATCCTGATGATTTAGTTCAACTATACGATGCCTGTGCAAATGGTGCAGATTTGGCCATTGGCTCAAGGTACATAAAAGGTGTTAATGTTGTGAACTGGCCTATTGGCAGGGTCTTGATGTCGTACTTTGCATCGAAATATGTTAGGATAGTAACTGGGATGAAGATTATGGATACAACCGCAGGGTTTAAGTGTTACAAAGCAAATACCTTGAGGGCTATAAACTTTGATAAAATTAAGTTGATTGGGTACGGATTCCAAATTGAGATGAAGTTTACTGTATGGAAACTGGGCTTTAAGATTGTAGAAGTGCCCATAATATTTACCGACAGAAAACTTGGCGCATCTAAAATGAGCGGTGGTATATTTAACGAGGCTCTTTGGGGCGTTGCCAATATGAAGTTAAAGAGTTTATTTGTGTCGTACAAAAAAATGCATAAACAAAACTAATTGTTGATGGTTTATCAGTAAACATCAAGTTATATGGGAAGAATAGCCATAACCAATGCCCTAATCATTAATGAAGGCAAGCAACAAAAAGGGAACCTTATAATTAATGATGGTCTAATTGAACATATCTCATACGAAACTTCTTCCCCCGTTTCGAAGTTTAAGCCAGAAAGGATTATTGATGCAGAAGGCCTGCTTCTTCTTCCTGGTGTAATTGATGACCAGGTTCATTTTCGGGAACCAGGCTTAACCCACAAGGGAGATATCTACACAGAATCGAAAGCAGGAATTGCGGGTGGTATAACCTCTTTTATGGAGATGCCCAATACTAACCCGCAAACAACCACCATTGAACTCCTTGAGAATAAGTTCAAAGTAGCCTCAGAGAAATCTCTGGCGAACTACTCATTCTACCTTGGTGCTACAAATGACAATATTGACCAAATTGTCAAACTAAACAAAAAAAGGGTTTGCGGAATAAAGATATTTATGGGCTCGTCAACTGGCAATATGCTTGTTGATAGCAGAGAGTCTTTGGATAAGATTTTTAAGCTCTCGCCCACATTAATTGCAACGCACTGCGAGGATGAAACGACAATTCGCAATAACATTGAACTATACAAGCAGAAATACGGCGAAAATGTTGACTTTAAGTATCACGCTGATATAAGAAGCGAAGAGGCCTGCTACCTATCATCGAGCCTAGCTGTTGAGTTTGCAAAAAGGCACAGCTCGCGCTTACATATTCTACACCTATCCACTGCAAAAGAGCTATCGCTCCTAGATAATAAATTGCCATTGAAGGATAAAAAGATTACAGGTGAGGTTTGCGTTCATCATCTTTGGTTCAACAGCAACGATTACGACAGACTCGGTTGGAGAATAAAGTGGAATCCAAGCGTAAAAACCGAAACAGATAGACTTGCTCTCATTGACGGTCTTAAAAACAACCTGCTCGATGTTGTCGCAACCGACCACGCTCCTCACCTATTGGAGGAAAAGAACAATACTTATTTTAAATCGGCCTCGGGTGGACCAATGGTACAGCACTCATTACTGGCAATGATTGAACTTTCCAAGAAGGGTAATTTTACGCTGGAAACCGTTGTGGACAAGATGTGTCATGCTCCTGCAATTCTTTACAAAATTGAAAAAAGAGGTTTTATCCGTGAGGGCTACCATGCAGATATAGTTTTAGTTAACCCAAATTCAGGACAAGTTGTTACAAAGGAATCCTTGCTCTATAAATGTGGATGGTCGCCATTGGAAGGCAAAACTCTAAGCGCCTCGGTACAAATTACCATGGTAAATGGTAAGATAGTTTATGAAAATGGCAAGTTCGATGAATCGAGCAAAGGAAAAGCACTCGTGTTTAACGTATAATTTACCATTATGAGAAAACTTATATCCCTACTAATTTTCTTACCATATTTTTTTGTGGGATGCTCTAAAACCGACAAGCCCAAATCAACCAATACCAAACAATCATTATCTGGAGATATCGCGGTTATTGCCGACACAATAGTATACGATGTAATACTTAGAAACATTGACACCTCGGATGTTTGGGAAGCCGAATGTTTGCAGTACCTGAACCAGAAATCGCTAGTAAACTACCTAATTGATGGTGTTTACAACGGAAAATTTATTGCTATGGAGTTTATGGGCGACAAAGTACTAAGCATTGACGACGTCAAAGCAATTGAGCAAGAGAGCGGTTTCTCAAGAGATAGAGTATCGAAAGTTCAATTCCGCGAAAGGTGGTTTATAGACTCTGCAGGAAACTTCCAGAAGCAAATAATAAACTACACACTCGGAATTGAGGTTTACAGCAAACAAAACACATTCCTAGGTCATGAGGCTCTATTTGTAGTTAAGCCAAAGTCCTAGCATTCATTATAAAGCGTGATGTGCTTCGTGTTCGCTGCTGCAGATAAACAACCTTATCGCCAACCTGCTCATCAATCGCTTGTTTTGTGTAATGCCTAATGGTTAAAAGTTCCAGATTACTGTTATAGCGAACGGTAAAATCAACCTGTAACTCTTCTATTGCTTTGGGTAAGCGATGTTTTTCCTCATCAACGCATATTGAAAAACTGATAGCAGAGTTCTGCACTAGATTTACTTTGACCCGGTGTTTGTATAAAATTGCAAAAATCTTACTCAGACTATCCTCAATAACAAACGAAAAATCTCGTGGAGTCAATGATATAAGTACCTGATTTTGCTTAAGCACCAGCACCGGAGGTAGTTTTAGTTGAGAATCGGAATGGGCAATTTGGGTTCCAACCGCATCGGGATTTATAAACGATTTTACAAAAAGCGGAATCTTTTTATTCTGTATTGGTTTGATAGTTTTTGGGTGGATGATTTGCGCTCCACAATAAGCCAACTCAATAGCCTCTTGGTACGATACAAAATCTAGTTTACAGGTGTTTGCAAAGATTTTAGGGTCGGCATTCAGCACGCCCTCAACATCTTTCCAAATGGTAACATCCTTTGCATCGAGCAAATTTGCAAGAATTGCAG
>CAZTVY010000322.1:0-3516 GCA_964617235.1 uncultured Rikenellaceae bacterium
TGTTGTTTGAACGGGGGTTGTATTCCAACTATATGTGTAAGGTGCTATTCCTCCAGAAGTATTTACGGTAGCAGAACCATTAGTATTACCATTACAAGTTGGGCTTACGGGAGTGATACTAGCTACTGAAAAATCAGGGCTAACAGTAATGGCTATAACATTACTAAAATTATCGGTACAAGGCAAACTGTTAACAATACGCCTAAACCAAGTGTTTTGAGTTAAATTACCTGGTTGATAATTAATTGAGGTTGCGCCTGCAATATTAGCAAAAGGACCACCCACTCCTGCGGTGCTGCTTTGCCACTGATAGGTATATGCTCCACTACCACCAGTTGGAGTTGAACCTGTTAACTGACTCGGCGAAGTATTGTAGCAAATTGTTTGTGCTGCAGATATTGTGTTGTTTGCAATAGAAGGATTTACCGTTACTGTTACTGCATTACTTTGGCTAGTACATACCCCAGAAGTAACAACTCTTCTGAAATAAGTTGTTTGGGTTAAGGCTGCTGGACTATAATTCTGATTATTTGCACCCGATATATTTGTAAATGGACCTGTAGCCGCAGTTGTGCTACTTTGCCACTGATAAGTATACACTCCAGAGCCACCGGCTGGGATTGGACCAGTTAGTTGAGCTGGTGACGAACCTGAGCATATTATCTGATCTGCACTTATTGTGTTTCCAGTGATTTCTGGAATCACAGTTATTGTAACGGTGTTTGAATATAGAGTTCCACAGGTATTTATCTCAACACGTCTGTAGCATCTTGTTTCAGTTTGATTTGCGGGGGGATCATAAGTAGAAGACGTTGCGCCTGCTATACCTATCCAACCACCAGCACAATTTGACTGATACTCCCAAAGATAAGTCCATGAAGCATCACCTCCTGTAGGTAAAGTCCCACTGGTAATTATAGATGGGTCTCCATTGTAACATAAGGTTTGGTCGCCAGAAATTGTTCCTGCTACAGTATTGGCATAAACCGTAACAGTTACTTCGTTGGAGTAACCTGTTCCACAATCGTTGGTAGCAACTCGGCGATAAGTTCTGGTTTGAGTTTGACCTGCTGGTATATCGTAAGTAAGTGCATTTTCGCCTGCAATGACATTCCATGAACCTAAACCTACCCTATACTCCCAGGAGTAAATCCAAGCGCCGCTACCACCGGATGGCGATGAAATATCTGTAAACGCAACAGGATCACCATTGTAGCAAACCGCTGCAGGAGAACTAATTTGTCCTCCATTTATTGCATTAGAAACAGTAACTGTTAAGGTATTAGAGTAACCCGTACCACATAGGTTTGTTGCCCCTCTACGGTACTGAGTTGTTTGTGTTATTCCAGCTGGTGCATCGTAAGTTAAACCAGAAGCACCAATGATATTGGTCCAACCAGAACCTGTATTCTGTTGCCAGAAATATGTGAAAGCCCCATTACCACCAGTTGCTATAGACCCACTAGTAAAGGCTACAGGATCAGCACCGTTACAAACAGTTTGATCAGCAGCAATCGCTCCACCATTAATATCGGCATAAATTGTTATTGTAACAGTATTGGAATAAACCGTTCCGCAATCATTTGTAGCAACCCTTCTATAGCAACGAGTTTCGGTTTGGTTTGCAGGTGGGTCGTAAGTTAATCCATTTGCACCTGCAATTGCAATCCATCCTCCCGCACAATTAGATTGATATTCCCAAGAGTATATCCATGTGCCATTACCACCCGAAGGAGCAACCCCAGTATTGATAATAGCAGGATCGGCATTGTAGCAAAGTGATTGATCACCAGTAATTGTTCCCCCGTTCATTTGAGGGTAAACAGTTATAGTAAGTTCGTTGGAGTTAGCAGATCCACAAGCATTAGTTGAAACCCTGCGGTAACTTGTAGTTTGAGTAATTCCTAGAGGAATATCGTAAGTAATAGCATTAGCTCCCCCAATAGCAGACCAAGCACCTAATCCGACTCTTGATTCCCATTGATAACTCCATGCTCCGTTTCCTCCTGAGGGAGACGTAGCATCGGTAAATGCAACTGGATCGCCACCATAACAAACGGATTGATCGCTAGCAATTGCTCCACCAGTAATTGCATCATAAACAGTTATTGTTAACTCGTTGGAATATACTGTTCCACAGGAATTAACTGCAACCCTGCGATACATGGTGGTTTGGGTTAAGCCTAAAGGAACATTATACGTTAAGCCTGTTGCGCTAACAATTGCAGTCCATGCGCCAGCGCCAACCTTCGATTCCCAAGAATAAGTAAAACTTCCATCGCCACCGCTTGCCGGAGCATCGTTACTGAATGCAGAAGGATCTCCATTGTAACAAATAGATTGACTAGAACTTATGGTACCCCCATTTAAGTCGGCATAAACAGTAACAGTTATTTCATTGGAATTTACAGAACCACAACTATTGGTTGCTACTCTGCGATACATGGTGGTTTGGGTTAAGCCAGCGGACACATCGTAAGTTAATCCATTAGCACCAGCAATAGGAGTCCAAGATCCTGCACCTACTTTTGACTGCCATGAATAAGTCCATGCGCCTGTTCCGCCACTAGGTGATGTAGTATTCGAAAAAGCCACAGGGTCACCATTGTAACAGATGTTTTGGTCTGCTCCAATAGTGCCTCCATTTAATTGGTCGTATACCACAACCGAAGTTACAGCGGTATTTTCACAACCATTAACATCCTTTACGGTTACAGTATAATTGCCAGAATTATTAGGCGTAACATTGGTAATGCTAGGGTTTTGCTCTGTAGAAGTAAACGGAGTAATAGCGTTAGTTGTCCATGCGTAGGACATCATACCCGCAGGCCCAGAAGTTAGATTGATAGTTCCATTATAACACGATGGACCATCGTTGCTTGCTGTGGCAGAAGGAAGAGAATTTACTGTTACGGGTACTGTATTTGAAGTTTTAGAACAACCATTGGTACCAGTAACTCTTATTCTATAGTTACCTGATACACTTGCAGTATAATTAAAAGAAGTTGCTCCTGATAAGTTGCTAAAATTTCGTTGCCACTGATAAGTAACCCCAGATTGTCCACTATTCTCTTGCAATTCAACCGATCCTCCTTGACAAAACGTAGTAGGGCCCATTGCTATAATATTTGCCAATGGGCTAGGCTTGATTTCGACTGTAACGCTGGCCGATCCCTTAAATCCACCATCATCCTCAACATCTACTGTTAAATTATAAGTTCCAGCAGGAGTGGTACCTTTATATGAAACAAGATCCCCAAAATCATTAAAATATAACGGATTAGTATCCCCTGACCAAGTGTAGGTTAACCCCGTACCAGTTCCTCCAAACGTCTCAACGGTGAGAGCTACAGGTGCACCTTGGCAAACCTCAACATAAGATACGGCATCGGTACCATAAAGGATAAAAACATTTAATGTTTGACCTTTTATAGGCACAAAGGAAGAAAGGGCAAAAATGGTTAGTAGAGCCACAATGCTTGTAATATATTTTCCAACCTTTCTCATCGTTGTAGT
>CAZTVY010000323.1:0-3490 GCA_964617235.1 uncultured Rikenellaceae bacterium
TCCCGCTCGCAGTTTTGCCTGTCCACCCACTTGCCTTTAACATTCCGCATTACAATAGCCATACCGTTTACATTTTTCAGCAAAACGATTGACTTTAACAACAAGACCCTATTTAAACCCTTTGGCAGATTGCTTGCGCAGTTCGTACATCTGCTCAGGGGATAAACCGCGTGTTTTGTAAATATTCTTCTCCCACTCTCCGTACATTGGGTTTGGAAGTATTATGAATCGGTTTCCGAACTCATTCTTGTACTCCTTAACTATTGACTTTCCCCAATCATCGCCGCGCGATTCAAACACCTCGGAAAAATCGTTTAGGTTATCGCCAACAAGCATTACAATATCGAATTTCTCAGAAATTTTCTCTCTGCGAGCCTTCTTGCTACTTTCGTTCTCCTTTAGAAGAAAATACTCAGGTTTTGCAAAAGCAAATCCAAGTGAATCCAGATTCTTCAGTGTAGCACCTAACTCATTGGTTTTGCGGTTCGATATGTAGAATAATGCTACACCCAACGAATCGCAATACTTACTAAACTCCTTTGCTCCAGGTAAAGCTTTAGCCTTGCCTAATTGCGACCATTCGTTCCAAAACTCAGAGGAGAATTCCTTGTTGTCGATAATTTCCTGAGCCTGAAATGGGCTATTATCGAGCATTGTTTCGTCAATATCCACAACAACAGCCTTGGGTTTTTCGGATTTTACCTTGGCAAATTGCTCCAAACGCATTTTAGCAACGTTGAACCCTTGATAGTAAAGAGCCTGATTCTCTGGAGAATTCTGGTACCAAGTAGTTGCGTATATTAAATGGTCCTGATTAACTTTATTATTGGTAAAACTAAAGCAAACAAACAGTAATACAACAGCAATAATCGACGCTATAACTAGTAATCTTTTCATATCTCTTTGCATTAAAATTATTCGGCAAAGTTAACTTTTTACTTCAAATTTTATAATTGATAGAAAAATGATTAATAGTTCTGGCCAATTGTTAAATGGATTTTTTGTATTCACGCAATACTCTAGGAATTGTTAATATTGGACTGCTGGTTATCGTAATAAGACAAATCGTTATAACTTTACCTAATGATTTTATTACGATGCAAACGGGGTAATATAATGCTACGCAAATACCTTTCGGCGTTGCTTTTAGTCTGTTTATACAGTTTATCGATAGCTCAAGTAGACTCAACTAAAAAGGAGATGACGTTTGACTTTGGGATTACCCGCGACCAAAATATCAACCTTTGGCCAATATTTAAAAGAACCTTTTCGCAGTACGAAACCGATAAACAAATTCTATTCCCGATATACCGAAACTATAAAAACACCTTACGAGAAGAACGTCGAAGCCATTTACTCCCATTTTACTGGAGTGATAGTAGCAAAAAGGAAAAGAACCTTCGGGTAATTTCTACATACTACCCCTCGATATTTCATATATCAAACGATTTTAAGGACAACACCAAAACCTTCACTCTGATTGAATTTGCTCCAAAAGTTAATATACTTGAGTTCAAAAAATCGCCCGACGGATTGGTGCTCGAGAACAATCTGCTATTTTTCCTGTGGTATAAGGACAATAAGATTATCCAAAAATCGCACCTAGTTGTATTCCCTGCATACTGGCAATTTAAATCGCCAATACGTAACACACACACTCTTTTCCCCATATACTCATATGGCAAATACTCAAACTACACAAAAACCTATTTTGCCATAACTCCCCTACTCTGGCATTTTAAATCGCAGAATCAAAGTAAGAACATTTTTTTTCCTATTTGGTGGAATAAAACATTCAAAACCAGGAACGATACTGTAAAAACGAACCTACTTCTACCATTATACTATTCCCACAAAAGCAACAACTTAAAAAACACAGTGCTATTTCCAATAGTTTGGAGCAATAAAGGAAAGAACTATAGTTCATTAACAGTAGCGCCTCTTTTGTCTGTAGGTCATGCTTTGAACTCTAACAGAAGCCATTTAATGCTTACACCTTTGTTCTGGAACTTTAAAAGAGATGAAAGCCAAAGAACAATTCTTTTCCCAATTCTTTGGAAATACTACTGGCACACCCAATTCGAGAAGTACAGCACTCTGGTTATTTTTCCGATATACTGGAACAAACAAAGTAACGACGACAAAAGCACTGTAATTCCTCCCTTTATCTGGAGTAAAACTACACCTTTCTACAATTCATTTTCTTTTATCCCCTTATTCTCTGCGGGGAGTTCTCCCAACAAATCAACCAAACATTTAGCAATTACGCCTATTTTCTGGCACTTTAAAACTCCTTACGGACATAGCAACACATTGATACCTCTATGGTGGTACCGAAAAAAGGTAAGCGAGAACTCTATCAAGACGGATAATGTAATACTTCCTGTATATTGGGGGTGGAAACGACCGTCTAGTCAAGGGAACATTTTATTTCCAATTTTATGGCAATTCAAAAATAATAACTATAGCTCCACAAGCATATTTCCCTTGTTATCTATTGGCAAATCGAGCGATAATGTAAGAGGTTATAGTGCTATAACACCTCTTTACTGGCGCTTTAAAACATCGTCGGGCAAAGGGCAATTGCTTTTCCCCCTTTGGTTTGAGATACACAGAACCATCGACGGCAACATAAAAAGCACATCCCAAGTTTTGTTTCTGTACTGGAAGTACAAGGATACAACCCTTAAGCATCAGGGATTATTCCCTGTGGTTTGGCGATTTAAGGGTCAAAACAGACAGTCATTTACACTATTCCCATTCATATCAACAGGACTTAAAAAGGATACACAAAGACGATATCTGGCAATTTCACCAATATTCTGGCACTTCCAAAAGCCAAATAAAAACTTTAGCACACTATTTCCATTATGGTGGAGCAGAAACAATAACACTGAAGGAAATCAATCCCGATTCAAACTTTTAATACCTATTTACTACTCCCAATCGAACTCAACACATAAGCGCAACGTTGTATTCCCAATAGTTTGGCGCTTTAAAAGCCCAAATTACAGCTCTTTTACTTTGGTTCCATTGTTCTCTTATGGGATGTCGCCCGAGAAAGAAACAAACCACCTAACCTTAACGCCTCTATTTTGGCACATTAAAAACCCAGGTGGTTCAATCAACGCCCTATTACCAATATTCTGGCACTCAAAGTATGGCTCTGGCGATAATTCGTCTGAAAAAACTATTCTTTTCCCTATTTACTATGGAATTGAGAACCCCGATGTCTCCAACAGAATTATTTTCCCAATAATTTGGAGTTTGGATAATAGAAATTATAGGTCATTTACCTTTGCTCCCCTTTTCTCGTTTGGAAGAAACGACGACAAATCCAAAAGTCACTATGCAATTACACCTCTTTACTACAACATTAAAAACGACAATGGTAGCAAACGTGTTCTTTTCCCATTATGGTGGAATAGCCGAAATGGTAACTCAAAAAACAATATACTATTCCCAATATACTGGTCGTTCACAGGACAAT
>CAZTVY010000324.1:0-3465 GCA_964617235.1 uncultured Rikenellaceae bacterium
ACAAGTAAAGCGAGCCATACTCTATCGCCAATTTGGCAAAAAGCCGTTGTTGTTGGAACATTCTGGGGTTCATTGGAGATTATTTTGGGTAGCGTTTTGCATAATCTTATGCTACCGTTAATTGCTGGCACTCTACTCTCTTTTGCTGGGGTTATGATTATGACAGCAATATCGATAAAGGAGCCACAGCGTGGCTTGTACTGGCGTGCAGCACTGGTTTGTGCAATGCTTAAATCGGTATCGCCAAGTGCTGTTATAATAACACCGATGATAGGGATAATGCTTGAGGGCGTTTTTATGGAGTTGGGAGTTTTGCTCCTTGGTGCAAATTTATGGGGCTTGATGCTTGGTGGTGGATTAGCTGTACTTACTGTCCCAGTTTTCAAAATTACCCGATTGTTTATGATGTATGGCTCCAGTATTTACGATTTGTACCTATCGGTTTTCAAGATTAGTGCCGACAATGTTAGTCCAACTCCAAATTACTGGCCAGTAATAGGCGTGGGTGGCTTGTATCTTCTTTTTGGTTTTTTAGCGGTTACGTTGGGCTACTCAATTGGTCGTAAAATTAAGCGAACCGAATGGAGTATAGGTGATATGGATAGTGTAAAATTTGTTCCAAAACCCGATAAATCTATTCTTCCTGTGGTATATTTCACAATTCATCTTGCTTTTTTAGTGCTATTCTTAACTTTCACCTCAAAATTGCCTACTTACGCATCGTTGATTATTGCCTCTGTATATATTGGTTTTACAATGCTTTTTTACCCACGGGCACGTTTTCCGTTCAAGAAATTAGGGCTTACAATTCCTATTATTCTATTCTCATTTGTTGTTCCAATTATCAGCGTTGGCTCTTTATCAGACTTAACCTGGGTTGAGAGTGGTGCAAGAATAATGATGCGAGCATTTTTGGTGGTAGTTTCGTTTGCGGCAATTGGGACAGAACTTGGTAAGCCAAGCATCAAGGGTTTCTTTGCTGGAGGGATTTTTCAGCCTGCCTATATGGCAACTTCGCTGGCATTTAACTCGTTGCCCGAGTATATGGGCAGGATTAAAGGTTTTGAGTTGAGGGGAGGAAATCCTGTAAGTCAAATTCGAAATTTAGTGAACGACACACTTACACCTGTAAATCACTCAAAAACAGAATATCCATTTATATTGATTGTCGGCGAAAGGGGCGAAGGAAAAACAACCTTTGTGCAGAATTTTGTAAGTGCTTTAAATGAGAAGAAGATTGATTTTACAGGTTTTTATGCACTAGGGCAGGGTGAAAAGACTCTGCGTACAGGCTACGAATTGGTTCTTTTGCCAGAGAAAAGGATAATGCAACTCTCAACCCGAATTGCAGAGTGCGGAACTCCTCAAAAATCGTTCGATTTTAATGCTGATGCAATACGTGAAGGAGAAAAAAAAATGCTGCAAGCAAAAGGGGGAGAGGTAATTGTTATTGATGAAATTGGACGAATGGAGCTGGAGGGTGAAGTCTGGGCTAATGCTTTTTCGACAGTTGTTGAAAGAGGTAAAAATCCTGTGATTGTAACTGTTCGTAGAGTAAATGTAGAAAATGTAGTTCAGAAGTGGAATATCAAAAACCCAATTGTTGTTGATATTAATGACGGTAAAGTAGAATCAGTGATTAATATACTGAACGTTTGAGCATTAATTCATTGCTTATAGAACCCTGTTAATAATTTGTTAACCAAATTTCGAAAAAGGTGATTCCAAAATTTTGGTGGTTCTCAAAAATCCAATAATTTTGCACAAACCTAATACGATGATTTACCTACTGCTTTGTATTCTTTCGTCAGCTGCTGTTCTGGTAACATTTAAATTTTCAGAACGCTTTAAGGTAAATACATTTAGCGCAATTCTTGTTAATTATATCACCGCCTGCTTAGCAGGTTTTTTTTTGGCCAACGGTGAGGTAAAACCCCTGTTTAACCTGAATATTGGTACTGTAGTTTTTATGCTGATACTGGGAGCTATGTTCATCTCAGTGTTCAGGCTAATAGGATTAAGCACGCAGCGTGCCGGAGTTGCTGTTACATCGGTTGCTGCAAAAATGTCTGTAATTCTCCCAATTCTGTTCTCGGTTTGGATTGATGCAAACGATTCTCTAAATACCATAAAAATAATTGGAATTGTACTGGCTTTAGTTTCAGTTCTGCTCACAACTTATAAGAAGGAGAAATTAACCCACGGAAGAGCTGGATTATACTTGCCATTAATAATATTTATTGGAATTGGAATAATCGATTCGTCGGTTAAGTATGCCCAAACTACCTTTGTTACCAATGAGTTGAATCCTATATTTAACTCGGCAGTTTTTGCCATTGCAGGAACTATTGGTTTAGCAGTTTTGCCCTTCAATAAGCCTGCAGCAAACAATTTGAAGCATATTAAAACCTGGATACTTGGCGTTGTTTTGGGCTTGGTTAATTTTGGCTCAATGTACTTTATGATTGCAGCGCTTAACCATACCGATGCGCTTACGGGCAAACAGATGCAGGGTTCAATTCTGTTTGGAATAAACAATATTGGTGTTGTTGTGGCCAGTGTTTTTCTCGGTTTGATGTTGTTTAGGGAGCGTCCAACCCGCACAAATTGGGCAGGAATTTTACTCTCGGTGGTGTCAATTGTAATACTTGCGTATAGTTAATGGTGGCCGAGGATACATATCGCACAATTGAGGGAACTTCTACAGGGATTTACCGCGAGAAGGGCAGTAAGTTTATTGCTATTGCTCGACCAGTTTGTACCGAGGATGAAATTAAGTCAATTGTTGAGGATTTGCGAAAGGAATACTACGATGCCCGTCATCATTGTTACGCATACATATTGGGGGCGAAAGGCGAGAAGTGGAGAGTGAACGATGATGGAGAACCTTCCGGTACTGCTGGCAAGCCAATTCACGGTCAACTTTTGAGTTTCAACGTTACCAATGTTTTGGTGGTTGTTGTGCGTTACTTTGGTGGAACAAAGCTTGGAGTATCGGGGTTGATTAATGCCTATAAATCGGCAACCCAGGATGCATTGCAGAATGCTACGGTTATTACTAAAACCGTGGATGATATTTTCAATATCAACTTCAGCTATCTTGCAATGAACGATATTATGCGGATTATTAAGGATTTGAATATCGACATCAATGAGCAGCAGTTCGATAATAGTTGCCGAATTAAGGTGAGTATTCGAAAGAGTTTAAGCGATGAGTTTATTTCGAGAGTTGAGAAAATTGAATCAGTAAACGTGGAGTATTTGTCAACAGTATAGAATAGTTAGCCCCGATTGTAGTCGGGGCTTTTTTTTGATAACAACCCAAAATAAATTATAAAGATGAAGAACATAAGTTTGGTTTCAATCAACGACCTGAGCAAGGAGGAAATCTTCAAAGTGCTCGATTTGGCCGAGGAGTTTGAGAAGAACCCCTCGCAAAAAATTATGGACGGCAAAGTGGTTGCC
>CAZTVY010000325.1:0-3459 GCA_964617235.1 uncultured Rikenellaceae bacterium
GTTTCTTCTTTAAATATCCCGATATTGTTACAGCAACAGCAGTTATTACTGCAGAGAATCCTCCCTCGGTGGTTGTGGCTCGTACTACAGGAAAGCCTCAATTGAACGCAGCTAAAGATGGAGCGTTTGTTAACAAGAGCGACACATTAGGAGTAATTGAGAATCCTGCAAAATTTGAGCATATTGTTCGATTATCAATAATTATTAAGAATTTTAATGTCGATAGCATTTTAAATGAGAGTTCTCTAAATCATTTTAATGCTCTTAATTTAGTTTTGGGAGAAGTGCAGAGTAGTTACTCTGGCTTTACAACTGCTTTAACAAACTATACTCTATTCCATAAACAGAAATACCATGTACAGAAGATTGATGCATTGGAAGGCGAACTGAAAGGGTACACCAATCATCTAAAACTTCTGAATAAACAGTATAAACTTTTACTTAAGGAGTACGATTTAACCTTTAAGCAGTTTAAGCGCGACTCTGTTTTGTTACAAGGAAAAGTTATTGCGCAGGCCGATTTCGAAAAATCACAATCCACAATACTGGCAAAGCAACAGAACTTGGAGAGTTCTAAGTTGACAATTTCCAATACATCAATTTCCATTGAGAAGTTGAAGCAAACCATAGCTGAAACAAAGCTCGATTTCGAAACCCAGAAGCAAAAGGTTTACGATGATGTTGTAAACACATTTAACCAGTTGAAAAGCACCTTGGCAACCTGGGAAAAGAATTATTTGTTGGTAGCACCATCTTCAGGAAAACTATCGTTTATGGGTGTTTGGAGCGATTTGCAGGAAGTGAAGGCTGGTGAACCAATTTTTGCCATAATTCCCGAGAATTTGGGCGAAATTCAAGTGCGTATGGTTGTTCCTTTTGAGGGAGCAGGTAAGGTAAAGGTTAATCAACGTGTGAACATTAAACTCGATGGATACCCCTACATTGAGTATGGAATGGTTGAGGGTGTTTTATCATCGATATCATCGGGATATAATGAGAATGGATTTCCTGCAATGGCAAAACTACCCAATGGAGCTGTAACATCATACGGAACAATATTAAACCTCGACAGGGAATTGCGAGGCGTTGCCGAGATCTCGACTGAGGAACTTACTGTTTTCCAACGATTATTCAACCACTTCAAGTATTTGTACAAGGAAAAAGTAAAATAGTATATAGTTTGCAATTCTTCCTTTCTTGTCACCTGAACTTGTTTCAGGGTTTCGTTTTAAGTAGATATAACAAGTTCGATTCAAACTTGCACAATTCCTAAATAAAATAAAATATCTTTGTACAAAACACTGCTATGCGCCTTATTGCCGATAAAAATATTCCATTCATGAAAGGTGTTTTAGAGCCTTTCTTTAATGTTGAATATTACTCTGGTTCTGAGATTACATCTGAAATTGTACGCAATGCTGATGCATTAATTATTCGTACACGGACAATTTGCGATTCGAATCTTCTATCGGGCTCCAAGGTTAAGTTTATTGGTTCTGCCACAATTGGGTTCGACCATATCGATACAAATTACTGTGCTAACAACAATATCACTTGGGTAAATGCACCTGGTTGTAACTCGGCTGGGGTACAGCAGTGGGTTGCTACAGCCCTTATTCATTGGGCAGAGTTAGGTTCAAAAAAATTATCTGAATTGACCATTGGTGTTGTGGGTGTAGGAAATGTTGGGAAAAAAGTGGTTGAACTTGCGAATGTTCTAGGAATGAAAGTCCTTTGCTGCGACCCACCGCGAAAAAGAAACGAGGATTTAACTGATTATGTCGATTTTGAAATCGTTCTAAAGGAATCAGATATTATCACCTTTCACGTTCCTCTAAATTACGAAGGGATTGATAGAACCTTTCACATACTTAACCCTCATTCAATTACATTGTGTAAACCCAATGTGTACATTATCAACTCTTCACGTGGTGAAGTTATTAATAATGAGGGGTTAATCTCGTTTTTGGAATCTAATCCTAAAGCGCAGGCTGCTTTGGATGTTTGGGAGAACGAGCCCAATTTGTCTGTGGAATTGCTTCGCAAAACAATAATTGCTACACCTCATATTGCAGGCTACTCATTGGAAGGAAAGGTAATGGGGACAAAAATGGTTATTGACTCGCTAAGCCAGTTTTTTAATCTTGGTATTAGCCCTTGGTTCCCCACGCCAAATCCATTAATTGAAAAGATAAGGGTGAGTAATCCCACCAACATAGCTTCAGCAATTAAATCAACCTATAATATTTTGGGCGATGACTTAAGGAATACCTTTGAGAGTTTCGAGAATCTGAGAAATAACTATAACTATCGCCGCGATTTTAGCGGTCACATTGTGGATAATAACTCCAAGTATTCCCAGGATTTAAACAGAATAGGCTTTTCGGTTAGTAAGGAATAACCCAAAGCACCCTTTCCTCTTCAATGCACATGTCTACTAAACGCATTAAATGACGATTAACCTGAATAATCTTTCGCATATGGCTTCGCCAATGCTTTTCGTAGGTTGGGTCAAAATCGCTTAGCACTTTCAGTAAATCTTTTCCGAGGAAAATACCCGAAAGGTAACTCTGGAATTGCGCAATATTGTTGATTGCCAAAAGAGTTTCGAGGTTAATAAGAAGTTCGTTTCTTAGTGGAATAAATCTTCTACTATTATATAGGGTAGGAGCTACAAAGTCAAAAAGATGATTACTTCGCTCAAAGCAACTAGCAAAAATATTGAACACGTCAGCTCCAAGGTATAACGATTCATCATCACACCTATTGTAGTTTTCCGCATCGCCAGTTATGTTAAACTCAACGAAATCAATGATTTCGCTTTTCTTCATTAAGCTTAACCTCATACAAATACTTCAATTTCATTTTCAACTTACTGAGGATTAGTATATAAGTTGAATCTCGTTATTCAATAAATATATCAATATTTTTATCAAAGTTAATATTTTTTGAAATTGTCGCAATTTTTTAATCTTAAATGAAAGCAATTACACATCGTTGGTATATTTTAGCACTTTATTGATAACCAAGTTATGATTGGAACTATTATTAACGCTGCGGCAATTATTGCGGGAGGAGTATTGGGATTAATTCTTAACAATAAACTTCCCAAAAAGTATATCGCAATTTTTTTTCAGGTAATAGGTATATTTACTTTACTGCTAGGTTTCTCCATGGGATTAAAAACAGAGAAGCCCCTATTGCTAGTATTCAGTTTAATCCTTGGTGCTTTGGTTGGAACGGCTATTAATCTCCAATCAATTGTTGAGGGCTGGGGCGATAAAATTAAGAATCGATTCAACTTAAAGGGCGATAAATTTTCCGAAGGAATGGTTGTGGCTTTTCTGATGTACTGTATGGGTTCCTTAACAATTCTGGGCGCTATTGAGGAAGGTACTGGTGGCGAACCTAAACTTTTTTACGTTAAAAGCCTGATGGACGGCTTTTCATCTATCGCCT
>CAZTVY010000326.1:0-1721 GCA_964617235.1 uncultured Rikenellaceae bacterium
CATTTTAATGCATAGTGTCAATGTTTGAATTAGCTCTAACGGCTATTGCTGTGCCTGAAAGGAAATATGATGATTAACGAAAGCAAATCAAAAGTTCTCTCATTCATTAAAATGAACGATGAGAATAAGGTTTATTTTTCTTCCTCTGACTTTATAAAATTCCTCATGGATAGAGGGATTAGAAAAGTTAGAATTGACTCTGAATACTCACTTGTATGGGTTAATGATTACATAGTTTCCAGAATTTACCCTTCCGATGTAAAGGAAATGGTAATGAAGGAGTTAACCGAACTTAACAAACGCCAAATTACGGACTTCATCCTTGACAGAACAAAACTTTTCTCTATGATTTTTTTGGATGCGGTTGAAACCATAGAGCTAAAAATCCATAGGGATAAAGTTGATGAGTCATTTTTTTACTTTGAAAATGGAGTTGTTCGGGTAACTAAGGATGGAGTTAGCAATCCAATACCATTCCAAGAGTTTAAGCAGCTGATATGGGAAGACCATATAATAAAAAGGAAATTCCACCCTAGCACTGACAAAAAACCTGTATTTGCTGACTTTGTAGGTAAATTGAGCAACAATAACGAGCAACACTACAAAAGAATCTGCTCTCTGGTAGGTTACTGTTTACATGACTATAAAACTTCGGCCACCGCAAGAGCCGTAATAATAAACGACCAGAATGTAAACTCAAGCCCAGAAGGAGGAAGCGGAAAAAGTCTTATTGTAGATGCTATCTCGAAGCTAAGAAAAACGGTTTACTACGACGGAAAAACCTTCGACCCAAAGGCAAGCTTTGCTTGGCAAAAGGTTAATAGAACTGTACGCTTAGTTTTCATTGACGATGCAAAGCAAGGGTTCGACTTTGAAGATTTATTCTCCGTAATTACCGCTGGCTTCAGGAATATTAATAGAAAAAACAAAGATGAAATTGAACTAACGGTAGAGGAATCGCCAAAAATCGTAATATCAACTAACAATGTACTACGAGGGTTTGGAGGCTCGTTTGCTCGCCGCCAGCACAAGCTTGAGATATACCAATACTTCAGCAGCAAAAGAACTCCTTTTGACGAATATGGCCACACCTTTTTCACGGATTGGAACGAGGAGGAATGGGCAAAGTTTGATGCCTTCATGTTAACCTGTGTAAGTAACTACTTAAACGCTGGGATTGTTGAATGCGAGGAGGCCGATTACCAAAAGAAAGAACTTATTCGTGCAACAAGCCAATCCTTTGTTGAATGGGTGGAGGATAACCTTGAAAGGCTTACCGAGCCAGACGGAATAGGAACAAAAATGGCAAGGGACGAGTACCTTGAGGCTACCAACCAAAGATATCTTTCACTTTCAGAAAGGAGGTTTTCGGAATACATTAAAAGCTACTGCAGGATATACGGTCATGAGTATGTAGCCATTACGCATTGCCGTCCAAGAGGTTTTCGAATTAAACCATGCAATTAACAAGTTCTAGAACACCTAAAATCGGTTAAAACCTGAAAACCAGATCACTAAAGCGGTAATAAAGCGGTTGCAAATAGGTAAATATCAATACAAATAAACCTTTTCTACCGCTTTACACCGTGTTTACACCACTTTTCAACCGATTTTAACCATTTAAAATCAACTAATTACACAATTAATCATCATTTCAAGAATCATTTGAAGGAAAAGCACGAATGAACAGGAATAAGAATATTGATATAGACCTAATTTCT
>CAZTVY010000326.1:1738-3422 GCA_964617235.1 uncultured Rikenellaceae bacterium
ACATCATTTCTCTGCTAGCAAAGCATAACTTCTATCCAACCACGACCCGAAATAATAGCGCTTGGTTTAACTCCCCATTTCGAAACGAAAAGCAACCTTCATTTAAAGTGGATACCAATAAAAACCTTTGGTACGACTTTGGAACTGGAGAGGGAGGCAATGCAATAAAACTACTTTGTAAACTAAAGAACATAAGCCCAATGGATGCATTTAAATCAATCAATGGCAGTACTTATAATGAATTTAAGGGTAATTGCATTCAAAAGCAGGGTTCTTCCCTGGAGATTCAGGATGTTTCAAGACCCGTTAAGCATCCTGCATTAATCCAATATCTAACTAGTCGAAGTATTAACCTAAAATTCAGCCTTTGTTGTGAAAAACTCAATGAGGTTAAGTACAGGGTTAACAACAAGGACTATTTTGCTCTTGGGTTTCTGAATGATTTGGGGGGATTTGAGATAAGAAGCGCTCTATGGAAGGGTGCATCTAGTCCAAAATCGATTAGCACTATTAAAGGAGAAACTAAAACCTTAAATGTTTTTGAGGGTTTTATGGATTACCTATCTGCCCTCTCCTATTATAAAATTAGTAAATCGAAACACACTTCAATTATACTAAACGGAACAGGACAGACACAGCAATTATTATCACGAATCTCCAATTATGAGAAAGTATATCTATTTGTGGATAATGATAACGCTGGGAATAAAGTTGTTGAATTAATTACACAGAACCACTCAAACGTAATAAACGTTTCACCACAACTCTATCCTAACTGCAAGGATTTCAATGAGTTTTTATCTTAAAGTAATTAGATTTTCTTGGGAAGACCTAAAAAGAAATATCAACAAACACTCTGTTTACAGAGCCGTTTTCGTCAACGCTTTTAACAGATATCTTAAGTTGACCTTTCAGCCTACGATGAAAAACCTTTGAATGGATTAACTTCAAATAGCCAAGAAACACTTCCCCCTTAAAAACTTTCACAGCATAGGGATCTTTAACATTTCCCTTTTCAAGTTTCCAAGATAATTTATCGCCAACAACCAAGGTGCCGGGTTGCACTTTGGCATGCGATAGACCGCATATTTCGCTTACAAAATGCAAGTCTTTAATTGGATGAAAGTCTGCTAAAAACTCGAAGTTGTCTGTTGATAGCATTCCTTGAGTGTGAGCCAATAAATAATACTTATCATCCTTATACCTTGGTTCAATAGCCCAAAAATCTAAATATTTTTGAATATCGGGTCGTTCTGTTTTAATTAAACGTTGACCAAAAATGTCCAATACATTTTCAGTATATACTTTTGATGTATCAGGAAAATCGATGTATGGAGTAAACCCTTCTTTTTGCGCCTCTTCAACCCCTTCTTTGATATAGTAAAAGCGAACACCATTGGTAGCACTTCTTTTAATGACTCCAACAATCTTCCTTCGGCTTCCTTTGCCTTTTCGCCATGCTAAATATATGGTTCCTATCGCTTTCACTTTAACAATCCTATCAATTTTTGAGTTCGCAAAGTTATTAATTTAATCACGAATTCCTTCCTGTTTTCGGGAAGTTTATTTGACAATAATTCTGAGGGCAATTTAGCGTCAATATTAATAACAATCTCTCTTATGCGACTTTCACTAAAACTCTTTTTAACTCTATTTATTACTTTAGAAACTACATCTGAGTGAT
>CAZTVY010000327.1:0-3390 GCA_964617235.1 uncultured Rikenellaceae bacterium
AGAGGTTGAGGAGATTAATGTTCACGACGAGTCAATTGACCGCAAGATTGAGCAAATTAAACGTAGACAAGAACGCAAACAGCAACGTAAGGATGACCCAAAAAATGTTGAATCGATTCCTGAGAAGGAGGATTTGAAGGTTATTGGAGTAGGTGATAAGGTTAAGATTGCTGGCCAAAGCCTTATGGGCGAGGTTGTATCGCTCTCAAATCAATCGGCTTCGGTGGCGTTTGGTAATATGATTACGGTTGTGCAGTTGGATAGGCTTGAGAAAATATCGACTAACGAGTTCCGTAAAGCGAACAAAACTGTTGAACAACCAAGCACTGGTGCTGGTTTCGATACCTATAAACGCAGGCTAAACTTTAAGTCCGATATCGATATTCGTGGCTATCGTGCCGATGAGGCCATTGAGGCTGTTCAGGATTTAATTGACGATGCATTGATGCTAAGCATTTCTCGTGTTAGGATTCTGCACGGTAAAGGTAATGGCATCTTGCGACAGGTTATTCGCGATTACCTGCGTAATGCTCCCGGTGTTAAATCCTATGCCGATGAGCATATTGAGTTTGGTGGCTCTGGAATAACTGTGGTGGATGTTGATGTGTAGATTGTTGCTTAGTACAAATTATTTCTTGTCATTTCGAGCGTTAGCGAGAAATCTTTGTATTGTTTAGGAATGACCTGCAGAAGAGATACTTCACTTCGCCTGCCTGCCAGTAGGCCGGTTCAGCATGACAAAATTCCAATCGGTATAACATTCCAACTTTTTCATTAAATTAGTGCCAAATAATCTGGTACTTGGAACTTCTTATTTATACACGCGAAATAACACCACGGGTTGAGTATATATTCCGCTTTATTTTCAAGGATATACTTAGGCTTAGATATAGAGTTACAACCTCAATAACCGAGGCACAAAGTTATGGCGGCTCTGTGCTTTCGTATTCACATCAACATATAGGTAATTCTGTTCAGATAGTACCACATGGATTATTAACAGAGGAAGGAATAAAGCATCATTCGTTCGAGGTTGTTGATTGGAATGGAATGCCTGCTTTCCCGTTAACTTCCCCAAACTCTCAAATCCCTTTCGATATATTTACTGCGTCTTTTTATTTGGTAACCCGATACGAGGAGTACACCGTTTCAAAATCTAGTTTAGATAAGCATATTAGGTATAAGCATCAAATGAGTTTGGCTTATAATAACAATTTCTTGCATCTGCCAGTAATTGATTTGTGGGCTTATCGACTTCTGGATATCTTAAAATCGCACAATTACTCGCTGACAGTAAAGCCTCGCAGATTTAATTATATTACAACAGTCGATTTAGACTCGGCTTACGCATTCAAGCATAAAGGATTATTGCGAGTTACGTTTGCTGCGTTTAAGTCACTTTTATCCAATGGCAAACCAAATTTTTTGCAAAGATTTAGAGTAGTATTAGGATTAGCCCCTGACCCTTTCGATATATATGACGATTTAATTCAAATTCTGCCAGAATCGCCTCAAACAGTCTGGTTTATTCATACAGGCAAGTGGGGTAGGTACGATAAGTCTATTCCTGTTAACAAGCCTGCAGTTAAAACTCTAATTAATCGTTTGGGTGAGAAGTTTAGGATTGGAATTCACCCTTCGTACGGTTCGTTCCTGAACGAGAAAAAGACCCGGAAGGAGGTTTCTGTACTCGTTGATGCCTTAAATTTGTATGTGGCTTGTAGCCGTCAACATTTTTTAAGGCTGAGTTTGCCCAAAACTTATAGAATGCTTATTAAGTTAGGGATTACCGAGGATTTCACAATGGGTTATTCTGACGTTATTGGGTTTAGGGCAGGAACCTGTACGCCCTTTGTGTTTTTCGATTTACCGGCTGAGCAAATGCTAAACCTAAAAGTTTTCCCGTTTCAAGTTATGGACTCTACATTTGTGGGAAATAATTTAGCACCAAGCGTAGCAAGAGATGAAATTTTCAGAATGGTAGATTCTGTTAGGAGTGTAAATGGTACATTTATCAGCATATGGCATATCGATTATCTTTCAGGTTACGGATATTCAAAGGGCTGGTTAAGTACAATTAAGGAAATGCTCAACTATTTAAGGGAGGAGCAATAGATGCAGATTAGGTATATTGAGCGTTCGGATATTAACGATGAACAATGGAATAGGTGTATCGATGGGGCTGTAAATGGAATTGTTTACGCCTACACATGGTATTTGGATATTGTATCACCTAATTGGAGCGCATTAGTTACTGAAAATTACAGTTACATTTTTCCATTACCTGCTTTAAAACGATTGGGCGTTGAAACACTTTCGCAACCCTTGTTTACGCAGCAACTAGGACTATTCTCGAAGAGTCATATTACCCCCGAAATACTGAAAAATTTTTTGGAGAGTATACCCACCAAGTATAAGTTTATCAGTATTCATCTGAATACATTAAATCGGTATGGCGGAGGCTTTTATTCTGTAGAGCGAGTGACTTATCAACTCGATTTGATATCAAACTATTCCCAAATTCAATCCAAGTATAACCAGAATACACGGCGGAATAATTTAAAAACTCTTGCTTTTGGAGTTTCTGTAACGAAAAATATCGAATTAGCTACTTTTCTAGAGTTTTACAGAAAAAATGTTGCTGTTAAGTTTGCCAATTCAAGTTTTAATCAGGTTGTACAGATTTCGGAGAGTCTTGTAAAAAAAGAAAAGGCCGAGGTTGTTGGGGCATACTATCAAGGAATCCTTTGTGCTGCAGCACTAATTGTGAAAAGCAATGGTAAGTTGATTTACTTGTTTGCTTCATCAAATCACTTAGGCATTAAGCATAGGGCAATGTTCGCTGTTGTCGACCAAATTATTAGATGGAATGCAGAGAATCATTTGGTACTTGATTTCGAAGGCTCTATCATCCCTTCAATTGCACGTTTTTATGCTGGTTTTGGCGCAAAACCTTGTGTATATCAAAGCATAAATATTAACCGTTTGCCATTCTATGCAAAAATCCTTTTTAAGTTGAAAGTTATTTTGAAACGCTTTAAGTCGAAAATTTAGAGCAGAGTTGCTACTCCATTAAACTTTCAAAATCGATTTCGCTAACCTGTTCTGTTTCACTTAATTTTCCTTTTTCGCATTTAAGCGTGCGACCAGGGAATTTTTTTATGAGATGATGGTTGTGTGTTGCCATAAGAACAGATTTTCCGTTGGCTGCAATTTCCTGTAGAATCTGCATAATCCCTTCGGATGTTTCCATATCGAGGTTTCCGGTTGGCTCATCGGCGAGTATTAAGTCAGGATTATTTAATAGTGCACGGGCAATTACCACACGTTGTTGCTCTCCACCTGAAAGTTGGTGGGGCATTTTGTAATCTTTAAACTTTAACCCAACCA
>CAZTVY010000328.1:0-3385 GCA_964617235.1 uncultured Rikenellaceae bacterium
AAATCAACTCTAAACAAGATTGACAATAGGCAGGTTTTTAGGTATAACGAGAGTAAGGGTGTTACCACCCTTGACCCAGCATTTGCCCGTAACCTATCGTTAATTTGGCCTGTTAACCAAATTTACAATGGCCTAGTTCAACTCTCCGATTCGCTTTCCGTTATGCCCTGTATTGCTAAGCATTGGCATGTTTCGCCCGATGGTTTGGTGTATACATTCTATCTCCGTGGCGATGTTTATTTCCATAATCACCCAGTTTTCACAAGTTCGCAAGGGCGAAGGGTGGTAGCCAGCGATTTTGTTTATAGCTTTAATCGTATATTAGATTCTAAGACAGCATCGCCTGGCGCATGGGTTTTATCAATGCTCGATAGAGATGCCGTTGGGACTATCAATGGCTGTAGCGCACCTTCGGATAGCGTTTTTGTGGTTCATTTGCAGAAACCATTTCCTCCTTTTTTGGGTTTGCTTAGTATGCCTTACTGCTTTGTTGTTCCCCGCGAAGCAGTTGAACGTTACGGACAAGATTTTGGACGAAACCCCGTGGGTACAGGCCCTTTTTACATGAAGTTCTGGAAGGAAGGCGAGAAACTTGTACTCCGTAAAAACAACAGATATTTCGAAAAGGATTCTAAGGGTAACGCATTACCCTACCTTGAGGCTGTAACAGTAACCTTTATTGCCGATAAGCAATCGGAGTTTCTGGAGTTTGTTAATGGTAACGTTGACTTTTTGTCGGGTGTTCATTCGGCATCGAAGGATGAACTTTTAACACGTACAGGCGATTTAAACCCAAAATATAGGGAGAGGGTTAAAATGATTACTGGTCCATACCTTAACACTGAGTACTTAGGGATTCTAATTGATTCGGTTAAAAATCCTGCTCTGGCCGATGTGCGAATCAGAAAGGCCATTGGATATGGATTCGACCGAAGAACCATGATGCTTTACCTTCGGAGTAATATGGGTTACCCTGCTCATCAGGGCTTTGTTCCACCCGGAATGCCTGGTTTTGGAAATAGTACAGCAGGGTTCAATTATAATCCAGATTTATCCAGAAAGTTACTTGCCGATGCAGGTTTTCCTAATGGGAAAGGGCTTTCGCCCATAAAAATCTCCACGACCGACGATTATTTGGATATTTGCGAGTTTATTCAGCATCAACTAGGCGAGTTGGGTATAACTGTCAATATTGAGGTGCTACCAGGTGCTGCTTACCGCGAAATGATGGCCAATTCAAAGTTGCAAATGTTCCGTGGTTCATGGGTGGCGGATTATGCTGACCCCGAAAATTATCTTTCGCTATTTTTAACCAAGAACCACTCTCCACAGGGGCCAAATTATACGCATTTTTCAAACTCCAATTACGATAAATTATATAATCAGGCTATGACAATGCCCGACTATGCGGAGCGCTTATCGATATACCAAGCAATGGACTCAATGGTATTGAGCAATGCAGTTGTTTTACCATTATACTACGATAAGGTGGTGCGTTTTGTATCGGCAGAAGTGGAAGGTATGACCGTAAATCCGATGAATTTATTAGTTTTGAAGTATGTTAGTAAAAGAGATTAGGAGTGTTGAGTTAATTAGTTACTGGAATATTAAGAGAATAATTATTAGGTAAATTATATGATAGTTGTTGCAGATAGTGGTGCTACAAAAACGGATTGGCGAATAATTCATGGCGATAGTATTTTGAATTTCGAAACCATTGGACTTAGCCCATACTTTAATTCGGAAGCCGATTTTTTATCGGCCTTAACACATAACTTTCCAAAAGGTGTAGACTCAAACAATGTGCGAGAGGTTTACTTCTACGGTTCTGGCTGTGGAGTTCAGGAACGTGGCGAGATGGTTGCCAACTATCTTCGGATGTTTTTCTCCAATGCCATGGTTAGTGCCCAGTCCGATGCTTTAGGTGCAGCCCATGCTCTGTTTGGCGATAATCCAGGAGTAGTTGTAATACTAGGTACCGGCTCAAATATCACATTTTTCAATGGCAAAACATTGGAGAGCAAAACACCGTCGCTGGGTTACGCCCTTGGCGATGAGGGTAGTGGTGCTTTCATGGGGCGTTTGCTGCTTCGCTCGTATCTTTACGGATACCTGCCCAAGGAGTTATCCGTTAAACTAGGCGAAAAGTACAATATCGAACTTAGCCATATACTGAATATGACTTACACTAGTCCAAGGCCGTCGGCCTACTTGGCTTCGTTTGTGCCATTTTTGGTCGAAAACCTTAAGCATCCTGCCATTGCTGCCATTGTGGAGGAGTCCATGGAGATGATGTATAGGCATCATTTATCTGTATTCAATAATCTGTCGGAACTATCTGTTGGTGTTATAGGTTCTGTAGGGTGTTTGTTCAGTGAACAATTTGATATGCTTGCTAAGCGTAACGGTTTTAAGGTGGATAAATACTTACGTTATCCAATTGAAAATTTAGTTCGGTATCATTCTCAAGGATAAGTGAATTCTTTCTTGAATCCCGATAGTTTCCACATACTTTTAACATAGTTCATACATTCGGCCGAGCGTTGGTGCTCTCCTAACTGCTGTAAAGTAATCGCTAAGTTTTTCATTAGTACCATCTCTACCAGTTTGTATTGTGCTATGCTGCTGAGTTCAATGGCATTTCTAATACAACTATAGGTTTCGTCCAAGTTGTTACTCTGTAGGAAGTACACCGATCTTAATGTTTCGCCGAATATTATCCCCATGTAGTTATTCAGAGGGTTAAGTAGACTATAAGCTTGCTCAATGGTGTTGCTTTCAGCGCTATTTATGGGTTTATTTTGGTGAAATAGCCTGTAAGTTTTAGTTAATAGAAAGCATATCGCCGATTGATGATTGGGCGATGCTAGGGTGTCAGTTAATTCAATGAAATTTGGGATGAATTCATACTTTTCCAAGAGAATTAGGGCTGGAATAAACGATTCTGCAAAATCAATTCTTTGGTTTTGATTTTTGTAGCAATGACAGTGTTCCAAAGCGTTGTCAACAATGTCTTTAGAGTAGATATCTTCGAAAAGATAGTTGTGTACAATTCTATTCGAAAACCAAAGTCCCGCGATGCTAGGCGATAATACTGCTGGATTTCCATTTGCTGATTCGTTGAAATGCCTTATTGCTAAAGGCGCATTTGTGGAAACTTGCCCAATATGTGTAAGTATAGTGTTTGCAAAAAGAGTCTCTTTCTCGTTTTCGGAGTTTTTTAAGTACTCCTTAATCTGTTTTGTATAGGAGTCTACTATGTGGTTAAAGTCGATGTTCTTTTCAAAAAGGAGAGCTCTGGCCTTCTTGTTTTTAGCATAATGAGGCACTAGTTCATTTCTCATTATTTTATCGGTTCTCAATGTTGATGGTATTGTAGGTGTCG
>CAZTVY010000329.1:0-3365 GCA_964617235.1 uncultured Rikenellaceae bacterium
CATTGCCGATGCTCGCTTTACTGCTAAAAACGACCCTGCCGCAAGTGGCATTGATGAGGTGATTATTGCATATCCTGGGTTCACTGCTATCTGCACTTATCGCTTGGCGCACTCTCTTGCAAGTAAAAATGTTCCATTGATTCCACGAATTATGACAGAGTGGGCCCATTCAACAACAGGTATCGATATTCACCCGAAAGCAACCATTGGAAAGGAGTTCTTTATAGACCACGGAACTGGCATAGTAATTGGCGAAACGGCCATTATTGGCAATAGGGTCAAAGTTTACCAAGGTGTTACAATTGGTGCACTAAGCGTAGGCAAGGAACTGGCTCAAACAAAGCGTCACCCTACCATTGAGGATGATGTGGTAATATATGCCGGAAGTACAATTCTGGGAGGTAATACTACCATTGGGCATAATAGCATTATTGGCGGCAACGTATGGCTCACCAAAAGCGTAGAGCCAAACTCCTTGGTTTACCACGAAAGCAAGGTAATTGTTAGAGAGCGTGAGGCTTTGAGTAGAGTATAGTTGATAAAGAGATGCTTCGCTATCGCTCAGCATGACAAATTACGTTATTCCTTGTCATTTCGAGCGATAGCGAGAAATCTATAATAATCTTGAACATTGATTAAGAAACAAAAAACAAATAAAAATATGAAAGCACAAAGTTTACTGGTGACTGTAGGAGGAACACCACATATCCGACTCAACAAACTATTTCCAAACAGCGAGGTTTGGATTAAGGATGAACGAAGAAATCCTTCAGGAAGCATTAAGGATAGAGCAGCCTTAGCAATGATAGAGGATGCTGAAAGAAGTGGGGTCTTAAAAAGCGGAAGCGTTATTGTGGAGCCCACATCGGGCAATACGGGCATTGGCTTGGCAATGATATCGGCAATTAAGGGTTATAGGCTGATTCTAACAATGCCTGAATCGATGTCCATTGAGCGTCGACGATTACTTGGCGCTTACGGCGCAGAGTTGGTTCTTACACCAAAGGCCGAAGGTATGAAGGGTGCAATTGCCAAGGCCGAGGAAATTGTAGGGGCCACACCAAACTCGTGGATGCCAATACAGTTTGCAAATAAATCGAACCCCAATACCCATTATATCAACACTGCAAAAGAAATTGTTGCTGATTTTCCCGATGGCATTGATTATTTGGTTGTTGGCGTTGGCACTGGTGGGCATATCTCCGGAGTAGGAAGTAAACTAAAAGAAGTATTCCCTGATATAAAAATTATTGCAGTGGAACCGCATGATTCTCCAATGATATCGGAAGGAAAGGCTGGTCCACATCCAATACAGGGGATTGGTGCTGGGTTTATCCCATCGAACCTGAACAAAGCCATTATTGATGAGGTAATTAGGGTAAAAGGTGCAGATGCCTTCGAAATGGTAAGGAAGTTTGCAAAAACAGAAGGATTCCTTGCCGGAATATCAACAGCGGCAAACTTGGTTGCAGTAACAGAGCTGCTTTCAACAATTGAATCGAACAAACGAATACTAACATTTGCCTACGATTCCGCAGAGCGATACTTAAGCGTTGAGGGGTTACTTTAATTTTTCTGATTGCACCATCGATTTATCAAAGTTTTAAAAGGGCTATATTTACGCTTTATTTTTTGCTATGTATTTCAGTTACGACGAACCACTTTTTAGGCCACCTGCAGAGTCCTACTCGGCTATTATCCAAGCAACCCTAGGTTGCTCGTGGAACAGATGCGCCTTTTGCGAGATGTACACCTCAAAGAAGTTTAAAGTTCGCGCTATTGATGAGCTTAAACCCGAAATTGAAGCGCTTTCGAGGATATATTCTGGTACAAAAAAGGTTTTCCTTGCCGATGGTAACGCTTTTGTACTATCGGCAAATAAGTTAATTCCTATACTGGAGGAGATAAATAGGCACTTTGGGCGAATTCAACGGGTATCATCGTATGCAATGCCTAGGGATATAATTAGCAAAAGCGATGAAGAGTTGAAGAGTCTCCGAGAGCTTGGGCTAAAACTTCTTTACATCGGTACTGAAACAGGCGACGATGAGCTTTTAAAGCTGATTGATAAGGGCGAAACGGCCAATTCCACTGTTGAAGGTATTCTTAAAGCGCACAATGCTGGAATAGAAACATCAATTATGATTATTAATGGCCTAGGTGGTAAGTTATATAGCAAGCAACACGCCGAAAATTCTGCTAGAATTATCAATCAAATCAACCCAAAGTTTCTTTCAACTTTAACTTTAAGTATGCCTTACGGAGAGAGTCATTTCAGGAGGAGATTTCAGGGAGAATACGTGCCGTTAACAATTGTTGAACTATTTGAGGAATTGCGAACATTCATCGGTCTAACAGAGTTGGATAATGTAATTTACCGTAGCAATCACGTATCGAATAACTTGATTCTTAGCGGAACCTTGTCGAAGGATAAAGAAGTTCTTTTGACACAGATTGATGGGGCTATTGAAACAACACCACGGGGTGTTTATCCAACATCACCAGGGATTTTATAAAGAAAAGGAGTGTTGGAGCAATGGAGTAATGAGAAAATGAAACTTCATTCTACTCCAAAACTCCATCAATCCATTACTCTTTATCTCGATTTTGAGAAAACTAAAAAATTAGTTAACCCATGAAAATCGGACTTCTCGTTTGCGATCATATTCAGGCAGGTTTTGCAGGATATCCGGAACTATTTGGGAACTTACTTCCCAACCACGAACTAGTGAATTACTTCGTATGCGATGGTGTTTTTCCAGAATCAGCCTCAAAGCACGATGCTTGGATTATCACAGGCTCAAAGCACTCGGTTTATGATGATATAGATTGGATTCATAGTCTCAAAAGTTTTGTGCGCGATATTGCAAGTGCGAATAGAATTTGTGTTGGGATATGTTTTGGGCATCAAATGCTTGGCGAGGCAATGGGAGGGACGGTACTCAAATCCCAAAAGGGATGGTGTGTTGGCGTACATCAGTTCGATATTGTTGAGAGTAAGGATTGGATGATTCCTGTGTTTTCTAAAGTAAATCTGTTAATGTCGTGTCAGGACCAAATACAGGTTCTTCCGCCAAATAGCAAGGTTATTGCCAGTGCTCCCAAATGTCCAGTTGGCATAATTCGAATTGGCGATAAAATGTTAGGAATTCAGGGGCATCCAGAGTTTTCAGCAGAGTATGTAAAATTCCTAATGGAGAGCAGAATAAATAAAATTGATAAAAGTATCATTAAAGAGGGTCTAGAAAGCCTAAAACTACCCACGCATAGCGATATTGTTGGAGAGTGGATAGATGAATTCTTAAGTCGATAGCTAAAAACATTCTTGTTGCTAAATTCTAAACTCTAAAAAAGGCTAAAAATCA
>CAZTVY010000330.1:0-3356 GCA_964617235.1 uncultured Rikenellaceae bacterium
CATCGCCTGGTCACGATATTGGTGTTGTTTCGCTTACTGGATGGTTGGTTGAACGGCAAATGAAACGCGTTGGCTACAACCAACAAACCACTGAATTCAAAAAGGTTTACCGTAAGGCAAAGCAGGTTGATATAGAGAAATGGCTCGAGGCTATTGCGCTTGAGCACGAAACAATGATTAAGGCCCGCAGAATTGCTGAGGACTTAAAGTTGAATATGAAGATTGGCGATGTGGAGTATCAGGGCGATAAAACCAAGGCCATATTCTACTACATTGCCGACGATAGGGTCGATTTTCGCGAGTTAATCAAAGTATTGGCCGAGGAATTCAAGGTGAGGATTGAGATGCGCCAAATTGGCGCACGCCAGGAGGCTGGCCGTATTGGTGGAATTGGCTCGTGCGGAAGGGAACTTTGCTGCTCATCGTGGATTTCGCACTTCGATTCTGTAAGCACCAATGCTGCTAAGGTTCAGGAAATTTCGTTGAATCCTCAAAAGTTAGCGGGTCAGTGCGGTAAGTTGAAGTGCTGCCTAAACTACGAGTTGGACAGCTATGTTGATGCTCGCAAAGATTTCCCTGATGTTACTGTGCCAATCGAAACAAAGGAGGCAACCTACTTTCACTTTAAAACCGATATTTTTAAACGGATAATGTGGTTTAGCAGCGACCAAGGTTCATCTGTAAACCTAGCCGAGGTTTCTGTTGATAGGATTAAGGAGATAATTGCACTCAATAAAAAAGGTATAAAGCCCAACAAACTTATCGAGAGTCGCGAGGTGGAGGAGAAGCGTACTCAGCCGTTAGGATTTACTGATGGTTTGGAGGAGGATAGCCTTACCCGTTTCGATGCTAAGGCTCAGCAAAACCGTAAGAAAAAGAAGAAAAGTCGTTATAAAGGAAATCAAAACCAGCGGAATGAATAGGATTTTTGCCATTCTGATATTTGCCTCGGCAGCATTTGTTGCCTGCGATAGGGGTGCTGTTTACGACCAATCTGTTACCATTCCTAATGAGAAGTGGAATGTGGATAGTTTGGCAGTTTTTACCATGCCAGTAACCGATACCATTTCGGCATATAACCTTTATATCAACCTCCGTAATACAAACGATTACCAGTTTCAGAACCTATACCTATTCGTTGATGTTATTGCTCCTAACGGAGCATCAATCCGCGACACCTTTGAGTGTTACTTAGCCGACGACCATGGTAAATGGCTTGGCAAGGGCAAGGGTAAAATATACGATAACAGGTTCCTTTACCGCCAATCGGTAAAATTCTCCACCAAGGGCGATTACCGCATACAGCTTCAGCAAGCAATGCGCGTGGACGATTTGAACGGTCTCGCAAATATTGGTGTAAGAATGGAGCATGAGGGGGCTTCTAAATAAATTTTCGACTGTAATAAATATCTATTTTTTGTGGCAAAGAACAAACTAAGGCGATTCGCTGAGAACGAGACATTTGAGAATCTTTTTCAGCCAACAATGTCCGATGTAATGAACGGCGATTTTCATTTAAAGGGCAAATGGCGTAGTAATTACTTCAAAAACAGTAATCCAATTGTGTTGGAGTTGGGATGTGGAAAGGGTGAGTACTCTGTTGGACTAGCTAAAATGTTTCCGGATAAGAATTTTATTGGTGCAGATATTAAAGGTGCACGTTTGTGGCGTGGTGCAAAAACTGCTGTGGAGGAAAAAATGAGTAACGTTGCCTTTATTCGTACCCGAATAGAGCATATAGCATCGTTCTTTGCACCGGAAGAGGTAGATGAGATTTGGGTCACCTTTCCTGACCCACAGCCTCGCGAGAAGAAATCGAAAAAAAGGCTAACATCAAGCCGATTCCTTAACCACTACGCTAAATTCCTTAAGCCAAACGGAATAGTCCATCTTAAAACCGATAGCCAGGCTTTACACGTCTACACAAAGGCAGTAATAGAGCACAACAACCTAAAGGTTAATATTTGTACCAACGATTTGTACGCTACCGTAAAGGGCGATCCAATTCTGGGTATCAGAACGCACTACGAGCAGCTATTTATGGAAAAAGGTTTTACCATAACATATATTAACTTCCAGCTGAACCACGCTGGGCCATTCAATGAACCAGAACTCCAAGACGAATAAAGATAACTTTTTTGAGAAAGTTTACGAGGTAACCCTTCTTGTTCCTGCGGGCAGGGTAACATCATACGGCGCAATTGCACGTTATTTAGGTTCTGCGCAATCGGCTAGGATGGTTGGTTGGGCGTTAAACGTTTGCCATTCCTACCATAAATGGGTTCCTGCACATAGAGTTGTTAACAAGGCTGGACAACTAACCGGCAAAATTCACTTCCCCGGAAGCAATACAATGCAGGAGATGTTAGAGTCTGAAGGTGTTAAGGTTGAGGATAATACTGTGGTTAATTTCGAAAAACTTTTCTGGGATCCGAACATTGAGTTGGGATAGATGTTTGTATAGTTATATCGTTGAACGTTGTGGGTTGATGGTGAAATCAATTAACGTTTAACTTTTAACGTTTCACGAATTAATCTATCTTTGTAAATTAATTTAAACTAAATCAAAACAATGAGTTTGAATGTTGATGGGGTAATGCAAGTTTTAAGGAAAATAGTGCACCCCGAAACAGGCAAGGATATTGTAACCATGGAAATGGTTCAAGGTTTGGAGGTTGATAGGCGTAAGGTTGCATTTACACTTCAACTTACCAAAAAGAACGATCCATTTGCCTCATCCATTAAAAAATCGGCTACAAAGGCTTTAACCGATGAGTTTGGAGCAGATTTGCAGGTTGATATTACCATTATGGCCGATGTAACCCCAAAAGTTTCGCCATTAAAAGAGAAGGCATCGGTTAGCAAGGTTAAGAATATTATTGCCGTTGCCTCGGGCAAGGGTGGTGTTGGAAAATCTACTGTTGCAGTAAATCTTGCTGTGGCAGTTGCAAAAACTGGCGCAAAGGTTGGGTTGATTGATGCCGATATTTATGGCCCTTCAATCCCAAAAATGTTCAACCTTGAGCACGCTAGGCCTGAGGTTAAAAAGGAGGATGGGCTCGATTTAATTATCCCTGCAGAGAACTATGGAGTAAAACTACTCTCAATTGGTTTCTTTGTCGATCCAAGCAACGCCCTTATATGGCGTGGCCCAATGGCAACTAGTGCGTTGAAACAACTTATACATCAAGGTGCATGGGGTGAGTTGGATTATCTGTTCATTGATATGCCTCCTGGCACAAGCGATATTCACCTTACGTTAGTTCAGGAATTAGCTATAACTGGAGCGGTAATTGTAAGTACTCCACAGGAGGTTGCCTTAGCTGATGCTGTTAAGGGAATAAGTATGTTTACAA
>CAZTVY010000331.1:0-3355 GCA_964617235.1 uncultured Rikenellaceae bacterium
TAAATTTGACCAATATTGTTTGAGACCATTGCAGAACCTTCGGCATCGGGTATACCGTCAAATATTTCGAGCGCTCTAAAGTAACTCACTAGAGCATCGTCGTATTTGTTCCAATTGCGGTATATTAAACCTATATCGTTGAGCACTCCGGCTAAATCTTTTTGCTCATTTATGTCATAATATATTTTCGATGCTTTTGTAAGGTTATCCAATGCTAAATGAAATTCCCCCATTTTTTGATAGCTATACCCAATCTGGTGGTAAGAATCAGCTGTAAGTTTTGGCTGCTTGATTTTCTGTGAAAGGTCTAACGCCTTTTGCCAGTATTGTAGGCTTTTGTTGTAACTACTGTCAGAGTATGCTAAGGCAATTTTTGCAATTAGGTTATAATGAGCCGTATCGTTTCTCTGATTCTTTAGGGCGCTAATTAAACTATCAATACTCTGCGAATTTGATATACCCGAACAGAATACGAATACTATGGTCGATAGTTTGAACAATAACCTATTCATAATAAAATGGTTTTGCCATATTTCAAATGTACTAAAAATGAGACATAAAAAAAACCGAAGATTATGCTTCGGTTTTTAATATATGTAATAATTTCATTAATCATGGAAGGGAATTAGCACTAAACCCACAGCGAAAGGATAAACTTCGGGGCCTTTGTCCTTCTCGAAAAGTTGCACTGGGTAGTAGTTGGCGTATAATCTAATTGCCCTGTAACCCATACGTGCTGTAAACCCATAGCGGAAAGTTGCAATGTTAAAATCACCTCTGTTCTTGTCTTTACGCTTGTCTCCATCGTCGTAAACAACTTTTGTGTGTGAACCAAGTCTTAACCCGCCGATTATTCCTGCCGACATATAAATTCTATGTTTTTTCTCACCAGTTGGAATTTGGAACTCTAACAATAGTGGCAAGGTGAGGTTTGTTGTGCTTAGCTTAGTTTTATCAACCCTATAGTCTGCTTTAATGTAGGAACTATCCACAGTAGTAATACCATCGGTTACTTGTAAACTGATTGGGTTTGAAAAATGGTAGTTGTTGAACTCCAGACCCATACCTGTTACAAGCCCAACCTTATCGGAGCCCAATCCTATGCTATACTGCATAAAGTTGATGTTGAAGTTCCATGAACGGGCTTGTTTGAGGTCCATCCAGGCTAATTCGTTCTTAAGGTTCATGGATTGGTTTTTGTCCAAAAAGCCGTTTATACCCATCTCAATACCCGACCAATGTCCTTTGAAACGTTTTTTCTCCTTGAACTCGTAAACAAAATCTTCCTTTTCATCAGGGAATTCAATGGTTGTTTTGTCTTTAGATTCAACAAATACAATCTTTTTCTTACCTAATCGAATAATTGCAGTATCGGACTTAACTTTGATTGTATCACCACTTTTTGTCACTATGTTTTCGTGAATGGTTGCATTTTTGATAATTACTGTTGATGTGTCCGATTGAGAATTTTTAATAGTATCCCCTTTTTCAAGACTTCTAAGATCGTTTTCTTGATTCTGTGCAATCAATCCAACGCTACTCATAACGAGCATTCCTGCTAATAAAAAACTTTTCATAATTTTTGATTTTAAATGGTTTTACTTGCTTTGTTTTCCAGTATGACGAACAACCTTCCTATTTGTTACAGGGCTACTCATCATTTTTATTTTTTGTTGTAGAAAATGCAAGCAGACTGCTTTCTATGGATAGTTTTTTTAATTTTCCATCTTCATTTTTCTTAACTTCATACTCTATACCTAAGGAGTTTGCCGCTTTTTTTAACCCTTTTTTTGCTATATCTGCAAGAGTGTACTCCTTTGTACTTCCGTAAGCCTGAGTGTTCTCCTGTAATGTTTCGTAATTCAGTCCCTTATTTGTATTTGTGGATACATGAGAAGGCAAGTTAAGTTTAGATGGAGACACTTGTGCCACAAGGTTTAGTTTAGCCGGTAATGCTTGTATCGTTTCAAAATTTTGCTTCTCAATAGTAGTCAGGGTTTTCTGGCTAACATTTTGAGGTGATGATTTATCAACTCTTGGACTAACTATTACCTTTTTTCTGGTATTATTCATATCAATTTCCGACAGGCTCTTCTCAGTTGAATTATTTTCTGTAGAGGTTAAGTTGCTTTGTATTTCTTCTGGTTGACTTTTGGCTATTGTTTCAAATGATTTTTCAAAATCCAAAGCGGCATATACTCCTAGCATAATGGCTACAGAGGCTGCTGCTCCCAATACAATTCTAAAAGTTGACCTACGAATAGGAATTACCAATAACCTTTTGATGTTGGATTTGTGAGGATAAATAATCTCTTGAGGAACTGCTAGTTTTGTATTGGAAAACACAGTTTTGATATGGCGAATACTTTCGTCGTTTTCAGAAAGTTTCCTGAGTCTAACATCTTCGTTAGTTGTTAAATCCCCCTCCAAATCTGCAATGCAAAGGTACTCAATCTCATTATCAATACCCATGGATTGATAATGATGTTTTTTTAGAGCCGATTTGCTTGGAAAGTGCATGGGTGCAGGATTTAGTGTTACATCATTTAACCCATCAAACTCCTCAGCAATATCTGGATTTTTGAGTAAAAAAAGCATAAGTTCAGCCTGATCCTCTGGACTTAGTTTCCCATCGAGGTAATCCACCAGAATGGTTTCGTAATTCTCTCGGTTAATATTCATGGCTGCTATATTAAATTCTCAATGCTTACTAAATAATTTTTAAGGGAAAGCCGCGCTCTGTATATGTAGACTTTCACCTGCGATTCATTTAAACCTGTAATTTCCCCTATTTCCTCGTAGGAGTATCCCTCGTAGTCGCGGAGTAGCAGAACAGACTTTTGTATTTCTGGCAATTGATCAACCGCTTTGCCAAGTACCTCGCTAACATCAAAATTAATATTGGCGCTATACTCTTTATCGGGCAGTTGGTTTGAGTATTCCGTGCGGCGCTTTTCTTTACGCAGGATATCAATAGAGCCGTTGTAGCATGTTGTAAAAAGGTACGACTTTGCCTTGGTAAATTCCAACTCGGAATGTTTTACCCAAAGTTTCTCAAAGGAATCCTGAACGTTGTCCTCTGCCGAATCGGTATCCTTAAGCAGTTTCAGCGCAAATCTGTAAATGCCATCGGAGTACAAATCCACACAATTGTTATACTCTTCAACTGTCATTAAACCGGTCTAAATTTTATTGTAGGACGCTTGAGTTCTTAAAAAGTTACAGCCACAAATGTATTAATTTGTTTGAACACATTCCTTATAGACATGAGGATGCCTGCAAACAATATTCCATTTTCTTTGTTTGAGGTTTTGTGTACGCAATTTTTACACTGGTCAATTATTTGTTTATTTTA
>CAZTVY010000332.1:0-3344 GCA_964617235.1 uncultured Rikenellaceae bacterium
TACGGATAACCGCAATGATATCGGCGCCTTGACGTGCAGCGGCTTGCGCCTGAACAACATCCTCGTAAATGTTACCGGTAGCAACAATTACGTAGAGGTAAGGTTTTGAACCCTCGCCAATTGTTTTCAAATAGTTCTCGCGGCGAGCCCTACGCGATTTAATCCTATCGAGACTTGCGTTTACGATTGGCATAATAGCCGCATCAATCTTCTCCTTTGGATGAATTGTTAGAGTGGTTAAATCCAGCTTACCTTCAGCAACCTGCTCGGCAATTTGCTGTGGATTTAAACCTGTTTCAACAATGGCGTTTCCGATGTAGAAAATAACGCCCTGTCCAAGTACACCTTTCTCCTTTAAGGAGTCAACAAGCACATTGGGGAGGGGAACTGCATTGGCATCAATTCCATCAATTCCCAACAAACGGCAGAGCGTACGCTCCACGGCCACAGTTGTGTAATTCTCCACAAAGCTTTGAACATCGCCAGCAATTTTCTTCGCGATGTTTTTAGCATAGCCAACTTTCTCAAAATCGAGACCTAACTTGCTCTTCTGCATAACTGTATTCGAAGTTTATAGTTTTTATGTTTGTTATCGATTGTTATTTAAATCCCCTCAAGGGTTTGAAACCCTTGAGCGTAATATCAATGTTTATTTATTACTATTCGTTTCCATCAACCTCGATGCCTCGGATATTACATCAGCATCAACGCCAAGTATCTGTGCAATTCGCAACGCTTCGTGCGGAACGTTAGTTCCATCATCGTCAATTAGCGAGTAATCTATATAATCGCCAATGTTTTTAACGGTGATAGTTGCATCCTTGCTATCCTCAATAAAACCCTTAACCCTTAGTTTCCGGCATTGGGTGCTTAAACCGCTATAGTGCGTTGTGATAACAGCTTTTACGTTACAATCGTTCAGTAGGTTTGCCACAGCGCTAACAATGGCTCGTCCCTCGGTTGGGTTGGTGGTGCGAGCCAGCTCATCAATCAGCACCAAAAGCGGATGCTGCTTTTTGGACATCTGCACAATTTGGTTCACCTTAAGCATCTCGGCAGCATAGGACGATAACCCCGATAGTTCCGATTGCTCGTCGGCAATGCTGAAAAGAATCTGCTCCACCAAGGCAATTTTTGCGCTTGTAGCAGGTACAAAAAAACCGTACTGGCACAGAGCCTGACTCAACGCAAGTGTTTTGAGCAGAACCGTTTTACCGGCCATATTGGCGCCTGTAATTAAACAGGTTCCTTTGCGAATTTCAACATCAATGGGTTGATACCTTCTTTTCTCCAGCTCAAGCAACTCCTTAAGTTGAGGGTAGAATAGTCCGCTGTACGATGTTGTATCGGCAACAATCTCAGGCATAATCAACCTCTCGTAGATAGCCTGCTTTGCCTTTGCAATGAGTATATCGATATTGGCAACTGCAAGCAGAGCCTCGTTCAGCTCCGATGCAAAACCATGCAGCTGTTCCGATAGGTTTTGCCTAACACCATCTTCTATTTCCGTTATTTTGACTCTGATTTCTTCTGATTGTTGATATTGTTTATTGCTATCGGCATTCGTTTTCTCCAAATCTTCAATGGAGAATTCTACGCTAGCCAACTTTTTGCGCAGCTCAGTAAGTTCGGGTGCAAAAGCACTATTGATGTAGAACGAAGGAATACGGGTGTTCTCTGGGTCTAGAATTGCAATAACCTTATTGAGGTTGGGTAGTTTGCTGTGAAGGAACTCTACCGATGGGGTTAAATCTCGAATTTCATTGGCCAGTAGGGCAAAACTTTTCACCTCGAAAAGTTCAATATCGTTCAGCGTTAGGTGCTTCTGAATGTTCTTGATTGTCCCGGCAATATCGCGAACCTGCGATAGCTTTATGGCAACCTTATCGAAGGTTTCCTTGTGCTCACTTCTGTTGAAAGCATCAACCGCTTGCGCAACTTGTTGCAGCTGGTAAAGCACATCCTTTTGGCTAACCAAAAATGGCGATGCCAGCAATACGCGATGACCTAAACCCGATTTAATATCGAGTTTATCCACCATATAGCGTAGTCCTGAAATCTCGGTTATCGCACTTTTCAGCTGCATCACTTTAACTTTTTAACATCGTAAACTGGCATCTGCAAGGCATCCTGCATAGCCGCCTTGAGCTCATCGGAGCTCAACCTATAACCCTGTGGCGATGTTGGATTTATGCAAACCGCCGCAAGCTTTGTTTTGGTTGCCACTCTAACTTTTCCTCCTTTTTTAACGAAAGAGTAGTACACATCGGGAGTAGCAAATATCTTGGTAAAATCCTTAACTATCAACTCTATGTTGTTCACATTTTTCTGCATCCGCAGAAATTCGAATAGGTTATTGCTTGTAGCACCAGCCACAAATAGCCTATTGCCGTAGCTGAATATTTTATCCTTTGCTTTTTCAAGCATAAAAACCGACTGCACATTAAGGTCGTGCAGGTTACTTTCAGCATCAACCGCGAATATTCCCGATTCCACAAAATCGAGTTTTCGTTTCAACTCTGGCTCCACCTCAGGTAGATTGATTAAATCCACCACATACTTGGTTTTGCGAACCAACTCTGGGATATTTGCAGAGTAAGCCGCACCTGTGGCAAGAACCATTCCCTCGGTCACCGCTGGCGATGCAAGGCTAAGCCTCGATAAGGCACCGTCAACAATGGTTAAATCGACATCATATTTATTCATCTCCGCAATTATTGCTTTTAGGCAATGCGTATCGGGTGGACCTGAAAGTAAAACTTTGTCGGAACTTATTGCCTTTGCAATAACAAGCCTACCCAGCGAAGTATGAATGTTGCTAACGTCTAAAATTTCGGATGTTATTCGGCGTTGCAAGTAGTGCTTCTCCGCCGATATAAAAATCATTCCCTTGTAGATGCGAATCTCTGGTTTTTGAGTGTTTGTGACTATATCGCGGCTCTCCCCATCAATCCCAATGGACGTAAGAGCAATTCGCTTATCCATATCCTTTAACCTACCAAGAACATAGTTAAGACACTCCGTTTTGCCAGTATTCTTCTCGAGTCCTACAATTGAAAGGCTTTTGTAGGTGAGCACATCATCAATGAATGGCATCCTATTTCGCCCTCATTTTTACTTATAAAAAACACGAAGACGCATTTTTCTAATCTAAAATCGGTAAAAAAACCAAAAAAGAGTAGCAATGCGTCTTCGCGCTAGAACTTATTAATGAATATTCCTCATTTTACGGGTCAACTTCTCTGGCTCAATTGATAGTTGGTCGCCGTGCATTAGGCCAGCAATACCATCCTCAAATTTATGGCTTTTGCAATCCTCGCACTGGCACTCGTTCTTGTAGTCGG
>CAZTVY010000333.1:0-3340 GCA_964617235.1 uncultured Rikenellaceae bacterium
CATGGAGGTATAAACTATAGTGCACAAAGCCCTTTTGCTGATACAGAAGCATTATTATGGAGTAAACCAATGCCTGTGCCTGATAGTTTTATGCCTGGGTGCAAAATAATTCACGGACATACAGTAAAACCAATAAGTAGAGTAATAAATGATGTTCAAAATAAGCAAGGCAGAATATTCGGTTTGGACGCCGGTTGTGTGTTTAAAGGCTACTATCCGGGCACAGGCTACCTTACTGCGCTACACCTCGAAAAATGGAAGTTGGATTTTGTGGAATGTATAGACCAATAAGTTCTCTTATCCTTGTTGTAATATTATTACTTCTGCTTTATTCCAAAGCAATTCTTTAAATTTAAGTGCATCATCATTGCTTCCTTCATAAATTCCATAATGAATAGGTATTGCTACGGATGCATTGGTATCTATAACCGCTTGAACGGCATCTTCCACTGAATTCATTGTGTAGGTTTGTCCAAGTGGAAGCATTATTATATCGCACTGAATGTTCTTCATCTCTGGTATAAACTCTGTATCTCCAGTGTGGTATAGCCAAACATTGCAAAGGTTAAGTAGGTAACCAACCCAACCTTTCTCCTTTGGGTGCTTATCTTTTTTAAGGATATTATACATTGGAACAGCCTTAATTTGAATACCCTTCCACTCAACTTCAAAACCAGGCTTGACAGGTACAACTTTGGCTGCGCCAAATACATCAAGTTGGCTGGAGAAATCGGCAGGGCAGAATATCCATGTGTCGGCTGATACAATGAGTTTTAAGTCCTCGGGCGAGAAATGGTCGAAGTGGGAGTGGGTTATTAGAATTAAGTCTGCATTATCGGGTTGTTTTAGCCTGAAAGGGTCAATGTATATTGTTTTTCCACAATTCTGAATTTTTACCGAAGCCTGACCAAACCATTGTATACTCTCGGCCAACGCTTCAATATTCTTGGTTGCTAGAGTAGTCATAGTTCTAAGTTTTACAGTTTGAATGAACTAAGTTACTAAAAAATAATCCAAAAGTAAATAGCCTATTCTTCTGTGAAATCAATAAAATCGATTGTATCTGTAGGAAGCGTGTCCTGTTTTGCAATTATTTTTTTTGCTTCGCCGTTTAGTTTGAACTGGTTAATGTTTAGTCCTGAGTTGTAATCATTTTCGGTGATGTAGCCTCGGTTAAGCATCTTTTGTGAAACGAATTCAAAACTATTCAGCATGAATGGTTTAAGGTGATTTTCGTCCTCAAAAACCCACTTAAATTTTGTGGGACGAGGAACAATGTAGGCTAAAAATAGCGCTTCCTGCAAACTTAGCTCGTTTGGTTTTTTATTGAAATAGAAGTGGCTGGCATCCTTGACGCCATAAACATTTGGACCCCATTCAATAATATTCAGATAGATTTCGAGCATTCGGTCTTTGCTGACGATTGCATTATTCTCAATCATCCAAACAATTAGGAACTCCTCGAATTTTCGAGTGATATTTTTGTTTCGGTTTAAGTAAAGGTTTTTAACTAGTTGTTGCGATATGGTGCTCCCGCCACGGGCAAAACGCTTTTCCTTGATATTACACGCCATAGCGTAACGAATTCCGTCTAAGTCGAATCCTCTGTGGTTATAGAAACTACCATCTTCGCTTGTTATTATTGCCCAGCGTAGAAATGGCGAAATTTTATCGAGACTAACGTATTCTTTACCTTCTCCAATTCTGATATCTTTTATGAAAATACCCTCGTTGTAGACTTTATAGGAAACAGTGTCGTTAAGTGCGTTAAAGTTTGTGTTTCCGTAGGATTGAATGTAGAATCCTTTCGATATTAGTTTTGGCTCAATTATTAAGCTATCAGGATTGTTTGTGTTGAGGTTTAACAATAAACTGTAATTAAATTCGCCATTCAACCTCATTCCACTAATATTGTAGAATAAACCCTTAGGCAACGATTCGATTAGTTCTTGCCATTTATGGTTCTCGATTTTGAAACTTAAATCAATTATAGAATCGTTTTTATAGCATAGCCCAACATTAGCAGTTAGTTTGTTGAAGTTTATTTTTGAAAGAGTATCGATGCAGTAAGATAATGGTGTTATTTTGAAGATTAAATTTGCTGATACGCTATCGGTTTCAACTACTGTTTCGGCAATTCTCTTACCTTGAATTTGCAGATTATCGACTTTAGAACTAAGTCGAAGTTCGATGTTGTTTTTGGATAAATTTTTAGCTTCCAAGGATACTTTTGCTGAGTCGAAAAGGGTTGTAATCCCAATAAATGGTTCAAGGAATGGCACTTTTGCTGCACCATTTTTTCCACTTATTGTTACGTTTATTGTATTGGTTTTTTTATCGGTAATTCCACTTAAAACGAAATAGTTGTCGCCAGTATTATCTGCAAATTTGGCATCTGCATTAAATTTCTTTCCTGTGTATTTCCAGTTCTCAATAGTTAATAATCCGGAGTACGTAGAGTCTGTGTAGTTTAAATTGAAGTTATTGACGTTAAATTTTGCAGTTGAAAGGCCAAAGAAGGTTTTGATTACTTTATTTAATCGAATAATTGAATTGGAAGAGTTGCTTGATTTTTCCGTAGCACCATCATTATCAGCTTTGTTTGGTAACGAATTTCTATAATTTAAAATATTATGAATATTGATTTTTGAGTTTGATATTGTTACCTCTAAGGGGTTTATTTTTAAAGTTAGAAGGTTAAGTAAGCTTAGTCTAGTTTCAATAAAACCAATATTTATTAAAGAGTCAGAGTTACTTAAAATACATAACTCTTTAAGTTGAATTGTTCGTAAGCCAATGTACCGTAACTCATTGGTTTTAATAGTTAGGTTGTAATTTTGTTCAATTTTTGATATTTGTCGATTAAACTGGTAGTGTGCAATACTGCTTCTGAAAATAAATCCTAATGCAATAAGTGCAATAAACGCTATAAGAATTGACTTGGTTATCTTATTGATATTTAAATTCATAAATAGTATTTGAGGTTTTGCAAAGGTACACCATTCAGTTTAATGTTAAGTGTTAATTTCTGCGAAAGCAATCAACAAAAAGAGGTACCTTAAGGATACCTCTTTTATAACGAACTATACTAACTTTTAGAAATCGTATTTGGCGGCAAACGTAATTCTGTTATTGAAGACTGGATCCATTGAAGATTTATCGGTATATAAATTTCTATATACGGCCGCGGTTAGCATGTACTCAAAAGCAAAAGTTAAACTTTCTTCCTTGTAAGTAATTCGAGGAGAAAGTCTGTAGATATAGTCTAAATCATCATTTCGGGAGTATTTCACTTTGTCAATTTCAAGTCTTGTGTAATCACCATCGTTAGCACCATAAA
>CAZTVY010000334.1:0-3334 GCA_964617235.1 uncultured Rikenellaceae bacterium
GACCGGATTACCAATCAAGCTTCCTGGTTCTTCCACCTCGGTGCGCCAGAGCCACCACAAAATGCAACTCTCTGAATATTTTTACTGGGTAACTCTGTATATCGAACACAACCTGCATTAAATGCAGATTTTACAAATCGAAGGAAATCCATAGGTGCCATAGCGCTTTCCATATCGCCAACCATTCCCATACCAACCTCGTTATACCTATTATTTAAAGGGTATAAATCGTATGCAACCTCCTCATAGGGATGGCTAGAAAATAATGCATCCAACACTTTTGCTTGAATAGATTTTGGCATTATAGTTTCAAGCCTAACCTCAGGCTCCTGATGAATTTTACCTTTCTCACCCACAAAAGGATTAGTAAAATTATTACCCCTAAAGGTTCCAAACCCATCAACATTATATGAGCAGCAATCGTAATTACCAATATGTCCAGCACCTGCATCAGAAATTGCAAGTCTTACTTTTTCCGCATAATCCTTTGGAATAAATGTTACCAACTTTACAAGTTCATTTGCTAAAGGCTGAAGTATTTCTGGGTTCTTAATGCCTAGTTTGCGGGCAATGGCAAAGTTCACACCATCTTTAATACTATCGAAATTAGTGTGTGCTGCATAAATGGCAATATCGTTCTTGATAGCAAGAATAACCGACTGCTCAACGTAGTTGCTGCCAGTAATTCGTTTTAAACCAGAAAAAATAATTGGATGATGAGCCACAATGACATTGGCTCCAACCTGAATAGCCTCATTAACTACATCTGGGGTAATATCCAGTGTTAATAGAACAGATTTAACCTCCATCTGCCTATCACCTATTATCAGTCCAGAATTATCGTAACTTTCTTGATATGATAATGGGGCTAGTTGTTCAAAAAAACTAACAATATCGCCTACCTTCATTAGTGCAACTACTCCAGTTGATCCTTAATTTCTAAAAGCATCTGTTTAATACTGGTTAAACTCTCAATAATTTTATAGTTATCGGAAACAGATTGCTTATTTTCGCTCAGCTTTTTTTGAGTTCCCTCAAGGGTCATTCTTTGCTCCTTTACTAAATGGTATATCAGTTTTAAATTCTCAATATCCTCTTTTGTAAAATACCTATTGCCCTTCTTATTCTTATGAGGTTTAATAATATCAAAGTTTTTCTCCCAAAAACGGATTAGAGATGTATTAACTTTCAACATATCGGCAACTTCGCCTATTGAATAGTACAACTTCTCAACTTTTTTCTCCTTGTAGGGCATTGGAATTAGGTCTTATTGAGTTTTTATATAGTTTTAATCGAAACTTTGCGTTGGCTGCGAAGCAATCTCAATTAATTTATCGTATTGCTCAGGAGTCAAATCATTAAAATAGTAATTGATTGGATTTACAGGAGAGCCATTTCTTAAAACTTCATAGTGAAGATGAGGTGCCACCGATGTTCCTGTATTTCCAACATATCCAATTACGCTTCCTCTATTAACCTTCTGCCCTGGACGAACAATAATTTCGCTCATATGAGCATAAAGAGTTTCGTATCCAAACCCGTGATCAACAATTGTATTATAACCATACCCACGCTGTGCATATTCAATTCTTTTAACCACGCCATCGCCAGTTGAATAAATCTCAGTACCCGTTGGTGCTGTAAAATCCATACCCGTATGCATTTTAAGAACCTTATAGAATGGGTGAATACGCATACCAAACGCAGATGCAACCCTAGTTAAATCCTTATTACTTATTGGCATTATTGCAGGTATACTACGAACCATATCATCCTTACGTTTAGCCAGTACAGTTATCTCATCAAAGGATTTGCTTTGGATATAAGCCTTCTTACTTAATTTATCTAGTTTCCTTGTTGTTTCAATAATAATTTTACTATTATTCAAACTTTCCAAATAAGAATACCTGTCAACCCCTCCCATACCAGCCTCTCGAACAGAGGTGTGTACTGGTTCAGCCTCAAAAATAATTCGATAGATGTTATCGTCGCGCTTCTGCAAATCTTCCAGAACAGCCCTTAGTTGATCGATACGTTTATTTATTAAATCAAAATTGAAAAGTAATTCCTGATTCTCACGTCTTAACTTTCGAACTTCTGGAGTATCTATGAAAAATGGAAAAACTAAGTAAGAGATAATTGAAACAACAATGGCTGCAGCAACATACTTCATTATCCAAAAAAATTTCTCCCGAACAGAAGCTCTTACTTTAACAAAAATCAACTGTTCAGGATGAAACTTATATTTGTGCTTAACCATTAGAGTTTTCTTTTTTTCAAATCACAAAAATACAAAACTAATCCATAAAATCGCTAGAATAATTATCGATCATCAACTCATAATCATCTTCGGTCATATCATTAAAGTAGTTAATTGGATTAACAGGATTATTACGGACCATTACCTCATAGTGCAAATGAGGACCAGTACTCTTTCCTGAACTACCAAGAGAACCAACCATTTCAGCACGCTCTACTTTATCGCCAACCTTAACATTAATCTTATGTAAATGAGCATAGCGAGTTTTGTAACCAAAACCATGATCAACAATAACCTGATTACCATAACCACTGAACGAATAATCGGCCTCAATTACAACACCATCGCCAGTAGAATAAACAGGAGTTCCTATTGGACCAGCGAAATCAATTCCCTGATGCATTGTACGAGCTCTGCTCATAGGATCTTTTCTGAAGCCATAAAAGTCGGATATTCGAACAAGATTCTTTACAGATATTGGCTGAATGGCCGGCACGCACTCAATCATTCGTTCCTTATTTTTTGCCATTTCGGCAACCTCATCAAATGAACGCGACTGAATATAGGAACGCCAAGATATTTCATCGAGCATTCTATAAGTCTTAATGAGAACTGCCGAATTTGAATTACCATATAAGTTTGCATACTTTTCGGCACCACCATAACCACCACGACGAATAGATAAAGGTATAGAGTCAGTCTCAAATATTGAACGGTAAATATTATTATCGCGCGACTCCATTTGAGCCAGCATAATATTTAACTCATTTAACTGCTTTATGGTTAACTCATACTTTAAAAGGTACTCCGAATTGGTTCTTTTTAGTCCTTGCTCAATGGGTGTATCTACAAAAATCGAAAATCCATACCCTAAAACAAAGAAAATTGCGAGGTAAAATCCAAGATGAATTAGTATCTTTGTCAACCTTTTATAGAATGGAATCCTTATTATATCAAAGGATAAAGTATGAGGGTTGAACTGATATTTTATTTTGGCCATCTATGACTTTTGCTAAGTTATTGATAATTATTCCATTTTGACTAATGGCAACAAAACTAAGGTAAAATTATAAT
>CAZTVY010000335.1:0-3333 GCA_964617235.1 uncultured Rikenellaceae bacterium
CTTGGTCTAAAGGTCGGTCAGGTATTCGAGGCAGCTATTCCAATTGCTATTATCGCTGTTGGATTGTCAACCGTTGCAAAACGTAAAGGAGCGCTTGGAGAGAATGTCATTATCCAATCAATTGGAGCAAGCTCAGGAGTTATTGTTGCAGGTGCAATTTTCACACTTCCTGCTCTTTACATATTAAACCTAGAGGCTCAATTTTACCAAGTATTCCTATCATCGCTTTTTGGTGGTGTTTTGGGTATCCTATTCCTAATTCCATTCCGTAAATATTTTGTTTCCGATATGCACGGAAAATTCCCATTCCCCGAGGCTACGGCCACCACCGAGGTGCTTGTATCGGGCGAAAAAGGTGGAAAGCAAGCCCGTTTGCTTGTAGTTAGTGGATTAATTGGCGGTATTTACGACTTTATCATAGCAACCTTTGGTTGGTGGAGCGAGGTAGTTACAACCCGTGTAATCCCTGCCGGTGAAGCACTTGCAGCAAAATCAAAGTTAGTTTTCAAACTAAACGTTGGTGCAGCAGTAATGGGTATTGGATATATCATTGGAATGAAATATACCGCAATTATTGCAGCTGGTTCATTTGTTGGCTGGTTCGTTATTATTCCAATTATCAACTACTTTGCGCCCGGATTGACAGAAACTGTTGGTAGCAACGTTACCCTACTAGTTGGCGATATGAGCGCGGAGCAAATCTTCTCAACTTACGTTCGCCCTATAGGTATTGGTGGTATTGCAATGGCGGGTATCATTGGAATTATCCGCTCTAGTTCAATTATTAAAAAGGCTTTTGGATTGGCTGCATCGGAACTATTCGGTGGACATAAATCTATTTCAAAAGAAGAACTTAGAACCCGCAGAGACCTTCCAATGGCAATTATTGCTGGAGGTATTCTACTTACAACCATTCTTGTATTCATTTTCTTCCAGTTTGGAGTAGTACATAACTTAACTCACGCGTTAATAGGACTAGGAATTGTAATGGTAATTGCCTTCCTGTTCACCACTGTAGCAGCCAACGCTATTGCAATTGTTGGTACTAACCCAGTATCGGGGATGACTTTGATGACTCTAATCATCGCATCGCTTGTAATGGCATCTGTTGGATTGACCGGAACATCGGGAATGGTTGCTGCGCTTATTATTGGTGGAGTTGTATGTACTGCGCTATCGATGGCTGGTGGCTTTATCACCGACCTAAAAATTGGTTACTGGTTAGGTTCATCGCCTATTAAACAGCAGAGCTGGAAGTTCCTTGGAACATTCGTTTCTGCAGCAACTGTTGGTGGTGTTATCATTCTATTAAATAAAACTTACGGTTTTACAGGTAAAGATGCCCTTGTTGCTCCACAAGCAAACGCAATGGCAGCTGTAATTGAGCCAATGATGAGCGGAAAACCTGCTCCTTGGATGCTTTACGGTGCTGGTGCATTCCTATCGTTGATTCTTACTATGATTGGAGTTCCTGCACTAGCCTTCTCGTTAGGTATGTTTATTCCTCTACAATTGAATACACCTCTTTTGGCTGGTGGTATTATTGCTCATATAGTTTCTACCCGCTCTAAGGATGCTAAAGTTAACCAAGCACGCAAGGAACGAGGAACTCTGATTGCATCGGGATTTATTGCTGGAGGTGCACTAATGGGCGTTATTAGCGCTGTCCTGAAATTTGGTGGAATTAACTATGTAAATACCGAATGGATTGAATCACATCCCGCCGAGATACTTGGATTTGTGATGTTCCTTGTAATTGGTGGATACATTATTTGGGAAAGCTTAAGAGCAAAACCAGAGGAAGAGTCGTGTCGAGTGAAAAGTTAAGTGATACTGAACATTTCTCTTAACTTTAAACTTTCTACTTTATAACTTTTAACTTTTTAAGAGTATGATAAACAGAGATAATTTAGTCGACCGCTTTATAAGGTATGTTAAGATAGATACCCAAAGCGACGATACAGTAACCGATAGATTTCCTAGTACCGAAAAGCAATTGGTTCTTTCCAACCTACTAGTTAAAGAACTAAAAGAATTAGGCATTGAGGATGTTAATATTGATGAGTTTGGCTATGTAATGGCCACCATCCCTGCTAACACTACCAAGAATGTTCCTACTCTTGGATTCCTAGCACACGTAGATACCGCTCCCGATATGCCAGGGAAAGATGTTAAACCTCGATTTGTAGAGAATTACGATGGTGCCGATATTGTCCTAAACAAAGAAAAAGATGTTGTAATTGCAGTTAAGGAATTTCCGGAGTTAAAAAACTACATTGGGCAAACATTAATTGTAACGGATGGTACAACACTACTCGGTGCTGATGATAAAGCTGGTGTTGCTGAAATAATGACTGCAGTTGAGTACATAATGAAAAACCCCAACTTCAAGCACGGAAAAATCCGCATAGGATTTACTGCCGATGAGGAAGTAGGGCGTGGAGTTGACCATTTCGACGTTAAGCGCTTTGCGGCCGATTACGCCTACACTTTGGATGGAGGAGCTATTGGCGAGTTAGAGTTCGAGAATTTCAACGCTGCTGGTGCAAAAATCACCATACAAGGAAGAAACATTCACCCCGGCTACGCAAAGGATAAAATGCTCAATGCAATACTAATCGCTCAGGAATTCAACAGTTTACTTCCTGCACACGAGCGTCCAGAGCACACCGTTGGTTACGAGGGTTTTTATCACCTTATAAAAATGGATGGTTCTGTTGAGAAGGCTACCTTCCAGTATATTATCCGCGACCACGACCGCAAAAAGTTTGAATCGCGCAAAGCATACATGGAGCGTATTGCCGAGTACCTAAACTCTAAGTATGGACAAGGAGTGGTAACTCTTGAATTGAAAGACCAGTATTACAATATGCGCGAAAAAGTTGAGCCTGTTTACCACGTTGTTTCAACAGCCATTGAAGCAATGGAGAAAGTTGGCGTTAAACCAAACGTTAAACCAATCCGGGGCGGTACCGATGGTGCACGTTTATCGTATATGGGACTCCCCTGCCCAAATATCTTTGCAGGAGGAGAGAATTTCCACGGAAAACACGAGTATGTCCCTGTTGAAAGTATGGTTAAGGCAACCGAGGTTATCCTTAAAATTGTTGAGCTTTACGAATCTAAATAATCAGCACTCACCTTACAAAAAGCCCCGTAAATAGGGGCTTTTTCTGTATTTAGTCCCCAAAGCAGCATCTGACAACTATTTTAAGTCTATCAGAAAAACATCTTTATTAAAAAGTGTTATAATCTATAGGGTTTTCTAAATTGCAGGTATCTATTTATAAAGAAATCCTTAAATTTATTTTTACTAATATTCCTCCAAAAAAA
>CAZTVY010000336.1:0-3331 GCA_964617235.1 uncultured Rikenellaceae bacterium
GCAATCCATTATTACCGCTGGGTCCCAGCGGTTAATTACATTCTCAAGAACTCCTTGCATTTCGTTAGATTCTAACTTCATTGCATCGCGATTAAGGTCGAGCATAAGTGCATTATGCCTCACTCCCACTGCGCTTGGGCCATTCTGGTTTGTACGGTTCTTATTACTCATTTTATCGTTGCCATCGGCATTGAGGTTTGGACAAACAAGCAAGACTACATTTTTGAATATCTCGTTATCCTTCTTTGCAACTAAATCACGCACAAACATCAACGATGCCTCCTTGCCCTCAACCTCACCAGAATGAATATTTGCTTGAATGTAAACCACTACCCTACCCCCTATTTCCGATGGATTCTTAGGTAAAGGATTACCAACAATCAACAAAGGAATATCTCTGTCCTTGTGAGTTTTCGCAATAGTTTCAACTTTCACAAACTTCGAATTCCGCTGTAATTCCTTAACAAACGAAAGAACCTCTGAGTGAGAGGATGTGAGTGTATAGTTTGAACTTTCAGCCACAGTCAAAGGTTTGTTCTGTGCGAAAACCTCCGAAACAAGTAAGGTCAAAAATGACAAGAAAAATATCTTTTTAATCATATAGTTACGATGTTTTCAATTAAGATTGACAATTTGTGGAAAAGTTTAAAGTGAACAATTTAAACTTAGAAATCAAAAATAAGTCATAAATACAATTTAAAACACCAAAAACCTAAAATATGAGGAAATTGATATCTCTTTCGTTTTCGTTAGTTTTATCGAGTTTTATTGCATTTGCTCAAAATGTACCTATTACAAAGGCAAACTACGAATTACCAGCACGCTTCTCCCCAAAGAAAATGGAGAAGATGGTTTTCAGCACCTCTGTGCAAACGCACTGGTTAAAGAACAGCGCCCGCTTCTGGTACAACTACGAAACTAGCAGTGGCAAAACCTACTACATTGTTGACCCTGCCAAACGCACCAAAAATATCCTATTCGATAACGTTGATATGGCTGCGCAACTATCGCGTTTAACAAAGGAACCCTTCGATGCTCAGCATCTACCCATTCAAAAATTTAAATTCATCAAGAACGAAACTGTAATTCAGTTTGAAGTGAAGAGTACACTTGTTGATGAGGATAAAAAGGATGATGAGGAAAACGATATGAAGCAGAAAAAGGACAAGAAATCTGCTAACTCTAAACCCGATAAAAAAACTTACTATTTTGAGTACAACTTGACTTCAGGAAAACTTGTTCTTTTGGATGACTACAAGAAACCTAAAGAAAATCCTGAATGGGCAAATATTTCGCCAAGCGGCGAGATGATTGTATTTAGCCGTAAGCACAATCTTTACTGGATGGATAAAGCCAATTACGAAAAAGCCCTTAAAAACGAGGATGATTCCACCATTGTTGAGCATCAATTAACAAAAGATGGCGAAAAGAATTACAGCTATGGCTACAGTAGCAAGGAGGAGGATAATGTTGATGAGGAAAAGAATGCTGATAAACGGAAATCGGCTTGGATTACATGGTCGCACGATTCAAAGTTCTTTGCAATGACCCGCACCGATTCCCGTAAAGTAAAGGACCTTTGGGTTATTAAAACTCTAACTAGTCCACGTCCAACCCTTGAGACCTATAAATACCATATGCCCGGCGAAAAAGAGGCTCCAATTGATGAACTATTGATTTTTGATTTGGCCAAAGATACTATTATAAAACCCGACATCAGTGCCTTTAAAGACCAGGATATTTCAATTCTAAATGCCAGAATTAAGGCAAGCGATAGGGATAACGATTACAACGCCACAAAATGGCTCTCGAAATATAACGATAGGCTATACTTTGTTCGCACATCGCGCGATTTAAAACGGGTTGATGTTTGCTATGCCGACCCAAAAACTGGAAAAATCACAACCGTTATTGAGGAGCGTTTAAATACCTATATCGATTTTGGTGGTATAACATTAACCAACAACGAGAAAGAACTTATCCATTGGTCGGAGCGCGATGGTTGGGGGCATTTCTACCTATACGACAATAGTGGCAAATTAATTCGTCAGATAACATCCGGACCTTACCATTGTGAGGATGTTGTTGGTGTTGATGATGCGACTAGAACCCTTTATTTTACAGCAAATGGTAAAGAAGTTGATGAGGATCCTTACTACTACCACTTATACAGAATTAATTTAGATGGTAGCGGAATGAAATTACTGAACAAAGGTAATTTCGATAACTACGTTAGCATGGATGATGCCAGCAAATACTTTGTAAACAACTATTCGCGTGTAAATACAACTCCTGAATCGAAATTGATCGATAATAACGGTGTGGACATTATGGCATTGGAAAAAGCCGATTTAAGTTTGCTTTTCCAAGCAGGATATAAATTCCCCGAGCCTTTCAAAGCAAAAGCAGCCGATGGAATTACTGACATTTACGGTGTAATGTATAAACCTTTCAATTTCGATTCCACAAAGCAATACCCAATAATTGAGTATGTTTACCCTGGTCCACAAACCGAAGCAGTAAACAAATCGTTCTCTGCTCGTTTAGATAGAACCGACCGCTTGGCACAGTTTGGTTTTGTGGTAATTACATTGGGTAACAGAGGTGGACATCCTGCTCGCTCTAAATGGTATCACAACTATGGTTATGGAAATTTACGCAACTACGGCTTAGCCGATAAAAAGACCGTTGCAGAACAACTAGCTTACCGCCACAACTACATCGATATAAACCGAGTAGGTATCCACGGACACTCGGGTGGTGGATTTATGACAGCAGCGGCACTTTTAACTTATCCCGATTTCTTTAAAGTGGGTGTTTCCAATGCCGGTAATCACGAAAACAACATCTACAACCGTTGGTGGAGCGAGACCCATCACGGAGTAAAGGAAATTGCCGATACAAGTGGAAACGTTAGTTTTGAGTATAGCATCGAGAAAAATACCGAAATTGCAAAAAACCTAAAAGGTCATCTACTTTTAACCACTGGTGAAATTGACAATAACGTTCACCCAGGCAATACAATTCGTTTGGCTAATGCGTTAATTAGAGCCAATAAACGATTCGATTTCTTTATGTTCCCTGGCCAGCGTCATGGATACGGAGATATGACAGAGTACTATTTTTGGCTAATGGGCGACTACTTCTGCAAGCATCTACTTGGCGATTACTCAAACAATGTGGATATAACACAAATGAATATCGATAGCGAAAAGCGATAAAATACAAAACGGGGCCTAAAGCCCCGTTTTTATTCTAACCTAAATTTACCTAAACCTATGAACTAACAAAAATAATTTACTAAACCATCCAATAATCTCTGTAATTTCTC
>CAZTVY010000337.1:0-3327 GCA_964617235.1 uncultured Rikenellaceae bacterium
TGATTTATAGGATTTTAAGCATTTTTTCTGTTAATGCAAAAATATGACATTTGTCATACGAAAACGATTTCGGGGATATGTTTAACATCAGAAATCTTTGTTAAGGGGTATCAACTTAACAAGTGTTGCTTATCTTTACATTGGGAAAAAATGGTGAAATTGAATCCTACTCAATTAATAACCAGAAGTATACTGGATTATTAGTTGAGAATTACCCACAAATTTTCTAGATGTTTCGCTATAAACTACGGCTTATTTTATTCTTAAAACCTCAAAATTACTATTGTAGTTAATAATAAATTGTTGATGATTTTGAATTAATGCGCTAGGGCGTGATTCCTTAAACCAGAATTCGGATTGTAGCAAGTTAGGCCTATAGCTATTCAGGCACTCGTTAAAACTAACGCCGTAATTTTTCATTGCAGAAATAAAGTATAACCCAACATCGTAGCCTAAAGACGAGTACTGTGTGGGCTCTGACCTGTATAAATTGCGATACTCAACAATAAAGTTTTTAACATCGGTTCTTGTGTAATCCACAAAGAACGGAGTGAAAATGTTAAGGTTTAATTTATAGAAATAGTCGGTAGGAATATTCTTCATCTTTTGCCAACGAGCAGGACCGTAAACAGTGGTTCTTAAGTTGTAGAACGATTTTACACCATAAAGGTGTCCCAAAAATTCCGATACAAAAGGTTCATCCTCCGATGGAATAATTACCACATTCTGCTTGTCATTTGCCAGTACCTTAACCAACGACTCCTGAACATCAATGGATTTACTAACGGCAGTTTGATGGTAAACCTTTTGAATTCTATTTGTATCCTGTACCCTAGTGTTTAGCAAGGAGTCGAACAATTTTATGGTTGATGAGTATAAATTTTCCTTATCGTAAACAACAATATAGCGGCAGGTATCCTCAAACTTAAAGCTATTAATGAAAATCTCTAGTTGCTTACGGAACGATTGATTAACCGAAATAATGTTTGAGCTCGAAGGAAGATTGGTTGGTCCATTATACAAGGGAGAAATCATATTAATTCTATTCTCAGCAGCAAAAGTAGCCAAAGGTTTAAGGTCATCGATAATAAATGAACCTACTATTAAATCGGTTTTACCAGATAATCCTTTGTGGATTATACTTTCCACCTCTGTTTGCTTGCGCTTTGTATCAAAAACCGAAAGGTTTACTGAAACGCCTGATTTTTTCATTGAGTCGACAGCAATAAGGAATCCTTCGTAGAATTCCAACGATGCTTGAGTTACCTGCGATAAGCCTTTTTTAGCGCGTTCCTTATTCTTAGGTTTTGAGTCGAGTTGCTGCTCTACGGTTTCCTCTATAGCGCTTTCGTATGCCCCAGCTTCCTCCTGAGTAAATGGAAGTAATAAGGCAATATTGAAAGGTTGGCCGTTGTAAACAAAATCGCTTTTGCAAGGAGTCACAACCTCAGTTATGGCATCTGTGGTTTTTGTTGGAACAACTACATTAGGCGTTACAACTGTGGTAGAATCAACCCTTGGTTTAATGGGAATACGCAATGATGTACCCAATTTAACACCATCGGCTAAGAGTTCCTTGTTGTAAAACTCAATCTCCTTGGCATCTACACCATACTTGCGCGATATAGCAAACAAGCCCTCCTTGGGTTGCACCTGGTGAATTATGAATGAAAGGGTATCGGAAGCGGGTTTCTCGGAATGTTCCTCCATTTTAACTTTCGGAATTCTTATTGTTTGACTTTGCTGTAAACCGTCCTTTACCTCAGGGTTTATCTTAATTATATCATCTACACTAACATTGTACTGTCTGGAAATACCAAAAAGAGTTTCCTTTTTCTTAACTATGTGATAAAAGAAATTTTCGTCGCTTTGTGGCTCATCGGACTTTTTGGGAATCTTTAAGGCCTGACCAACCTTTAATCCAGCATAAATATCGGGGTTGTTAGTGGCTATTTCGGATTGGGAAATATCGTATGCTTTGCTTATAGCATATAGTGTTTCTCCACTTTTCACGATATGGATATAGTAGGTTTTCCCTTCAATCTTAACCTTATCGTTTGAACGTTGTACTACTGATTCCTGCGCCACAACTGACGAGAACGCTAAAATAGCAACTAAAAAAACAACTATCTGCTTCATTATTTGTAATTTATAAAATATGAAAATACAAAAATACTCATTAGTATTGTATCAAAGGCAATGCCGTTCTGTCAAATTTTGTAAAAATGGAACTATCCCCCTGATTATCTTTTAAATATAATTCATTAAAAAATAGATTTAGCGCAAGGCTTGAATTAATTTTTCAAATTACTAACATTGCGCAAAATTTTTAGCAGATGCCTTTTGATTCGACTATAACTCCGATTTTTGCTCTAACTATTCAGACGCACAGACAGTTAGGCTTGATGCTTGGCGCGCACTTTATTGTGGAATCGGACAGCAGCGATATATTCCAAATAAAGGAGAACCTGTTGGCGGAAAGTTTGGCTAAAAATGAAACAAAGCTTGCCGATAATCATAAGGAGATTATTAAGCATTTAAACGATATTACAGAGAAGGCCTTGCAAAAGCATTTTGCAAAGAATGCAAAATCGGTGGTGGATTTTTTATCGTCACTATCCAAAGATGAGCAGTTGAGCCAATATATTCGAAGTTACATTGAGCGTAGGATTGCAAAATGTATTGATATTGCAGCAAACACTAATGTTCCAATATTTATTAGGGATAAAAATGCAAACTCGCTTTACTCGGAGCGAAAACTGAATATCGAACTTGAGATTGCACAACCGTTATTCCGATTCGAAAGAAATGCCGATGAGTTTAAGTACTCCATATCAGCATCGTGCAACGGCAAGAAAATTAAAATAGAGATAGGAAATAGCGAGGTTATTACCAACGAGCCCTGTATTGTTAGAATTGGGAACAAAATTTACCGCTTTAACGGGATTGATGGTAAGAAACTAAGCCCATTTGTCAACAAAAGTCACATCATAATTCCCAAAACAGCCGAGCAAAAGTATATGGAAACCTTTGTGTTAAGCACAATAAGGAATCAACTAGTTGAGGCTGTTGGGTTTGATATTGTAGAGGAAAAAGTCGATGGAAAGGCGTTTTTAACCTTGGAGGAGCGTTTGAGTGGTGGTGCTTGCTTAACATTGAATTACCACTACAATAATAGAACCTACTTGGCAAATGCAAGTTTGACGAACGAGGTTTACCTAAAGTTGGACGATGGAAATTACACCTTTACCAAATTTAGCAGGAATGAACTTTGGGAAAAATCCATTGTGAATACACTTGTAAATCAACTACAATTAAAGAAAGTAA
>CAZTVY010000338.1:0-3318 GCA_964617235.1 uncultured Rikenellaceae bacterium
AGTTGCTAAGGCATATCAGTATCACAAGTTTTTCGATGTTTTTTTAGCATCAGCACAAGCAACCCCCCATTTTGTTATTTTGAACTGTTGGCGGAAATCCTGTGTTGACATTCCTTTAACTGACATTTTTCTGATTAACCCCATAAAAAGGGGACCTCCACTATATTTATAGTACAAACCTACTTTCCAGTTAGTTTGATATTTAAAACCCCTCAAGGGTTAAAACCCTTGAGGGGTTATGGATGGTTGCTAAACATTAGTAATCATATTCACACATCTATCTAAAAAAACAAAAAAATCTTTTTTAGCAATTATTTAATTCAAAATGAATTACTTGAAGTTTACAATGCTTGCAAGCATTTGCATTTTCTTTACAATGGAATTGCGTTCACAAACCATTGAGATAAAAGATTTATATACCAAACAAGGTATTGCAAATGTAAATATTCAATGGCAAAACACTACGAATAAGAACAAGGGAGGAGCAACAACCAACAGCAAGGGTATTGCAACACTAACATCAACAGAAGGTATTATAACTATTACCGCATCGTGTATTGGCTATAAGACGTATATCTGTACAATTGGCTCTTCGTCGGTAAATACAATTTACCTAGAGGAAGATATTCTAAACCTAGAGCAGGTTACAGTTACAGGAACACGCACTCCTCGCAATTTAAAGGAGACACCTATTTTAACCCAACTAGTAAGCAGGAAGGATATTTCGAGCATTAAAGCAACAACAGTGAATGATATTCTGGAAATGGAAATCCCAAGCGTTGAGATGAATTTGCACGGTTATGGTGCAGCCTTGTCATCGCAAGGGTTGGAGGGTAAATACACCTTGGTGCTTATTGATGGTGAGAGAATGGCAGGTGAGAATGATGGAAATATTGACTTTTCGAGGATTAGTGCGGCCAACATTGAACAGGTTGAAATTGTGAAAGGGGCCAGTTCTGCGCTTTATGGCTCAAACGCCATTGGTAGTGTAATCAATATTATCACCAAAAAACCTAGTAAAAAGTTCGAGGTCTCAGCAAGTGTTAGGTATGCCGAACCTAATCAGAAAAACACATCTAATGCTGAAATTGAGTTGCATGACGAACCATATATGAGAACATTTCTCCGAAATTGGGATAGGCAAAACATAAACTCAGATATCTCAGTAGGGTTTAAAATAAATTCTGTTTACTCCCAAACTTACTTTGGTTATAAATGCCGCGATGCATACCAACTATTCGACACCAAAGAGACTATTAAATATTTTCCAGCACTAGACTCAACTTCCAACGAGGGAGTCAGCACGACTCCTACCAACATTATTGGCTTTGCCGACTATACAATCTCCAATAAAACTGGCTTTACTAGTACAAATTGGAGCGGAGAGCTAAGAGGCAACTACTATAACCACGAAGAGTTTGACTTTGAGCGCGACAACAAGCATAATACTTACAGCGATTACACAGTGGGAGGTTTTATGGAAAGGAACTTAAACCAAAGCAATTCCATTAAATTATCCTTTAACCACGATGTTTACAACAAAAATCTTTACAAAGAGATAGAAGATGTCAAGGAGAAGAACTATGGAAATATCTTTAATAATATTCGTTTGATATACTCAGATGAGCAAATAGTAAATCACAAATTGTTAATTGGCACAGAACTTTTCAACGAAATGCTGGAAAGCGATAGATTTTCAGCCGAAAATAATTCTCACTCTGCAAATGATGTGGTAATATTTATTCAAGATGAGTATTCGCTTAATTCACAAACAACTATTGTTGGAGGATTGCGAAGCGGATATCACTCTGCACACAAGTTGCATTTTTCGCCCTCGTTAACAATTAAAATAAGCAATAACGAATTTAACTACAGAATCTCGTACGCAAGAGGATTTTGTTCGCCCACACTTAAGGAACTTTACATGAACTGGCCACATCTTACATTATTTACAATTTATGGCGACAAGAACCTAAAAGCCGAAATCAGCAACTACGTTGCTTTCTCCACGGAGTACCTGAATACAAACAAACGATTAAATATAACTGGCACCCTTGCCTATAACCATATCTACAATAAAATTGGCGGAATATGGACAGAAAACCAAACCGAGTATCATTATAAAAACATGGACGAATACAGCGTACTGAACGCTGAACTCCTTGTGCGTTGGAAAATCTTTAAGTTTTTGCAATTTAAAACAGGGTATGCGTACACCAAAATACTCAAGGACAAGAACCTTTCTCTACTATCATCTACCAGTCCACACAATCTTACAGCCCAGTTGGAATACATCTTAACAAAAGGTTGGTATGAACTTAATACAAATATCGCCCTAAAGTTTGTTGGGAATAAGGATGTGAGTGAATTCGATGCAAGCATCAACAATTTTTACGAAATGACCTATCCAAGTTACTCCTTACTAAACATCAACATAAATCAACGATTCCATAGAAACTATTCGTTGAGCATTGGTGTAAAGAATCTGCTAAACTACGTAGCCCCAATACATAGTTTTAATACCACACCTAGCATTGGGCGACGATTCTATATCGCCATTGGTTACGATTTCTAATTATCAAAACAAATAATCACTTAAAAACAACTTAACTATGATTAAAAAAACAACTATTGCTCTGCTGGCATTTGCCACATTTGCATTTTTGATTTCATGTGAGAAGGATGAAACCACATCGCAAAGCGGAAAAGTTATCGAAATTAACGCATCGGCTTACAATGCATGGACTTACTTCTCATTCGACGAGGATACCGTTGTAAGCATAACCGACTACACAACCTCAACCGATTGGGATATTGCGTTTCATCGTTCCGATGTAAGGGTAAACTGCGGTCAAGCCGGCCCTGGTCAAGGTGGCTCATACAATATGGGTAAAGTCAACTTCAATTCTGTTACCGAGGCTCCCGCTGATGGATACTCGCTCAACACTACTATCAATATACTTGAATCGTATACAATGCCTCCAACTTATGTAACCGCTCATGGCGACACATTGGTAAGCAAGTGGATGACTATAACCACAAGCAATACTGCACCTCCAACCTACAACTATAGCGATAATATTTATGTAATAAGAACAGCAAAGGGTAAGTATGCGAAAATTTGGCTGACAAACTACTTCAACAGCCAAAGCCAAAGTGGACATATTACAATGAAGTACGCTTATCAGGCAAACGGAAATAGACTGTTCTAAACCAATATCGTTTATTTAAGGCATTCATACAATTTAATTTTAGATTCCTGCCTTAGTAAGAATGACAGTTGAGAGGTATAGCCGCTACTTGTCATTCCGCACTTGA
>CAZTVY010000339.1:0-3307 GCA_964617235.1 uncultured Rikenellaceae bacterium
AGCTTCTCCATTCTTTAGCAGTTTTGTCTTCTTAACGAAGCACAAAGTTTTCAAGTTTTCGGTCTCTCTCATAGTAGTAATTTTTATTGTTTAAAAATATACCTATGAGTTCACATAGAGCCTTTTACAACCTAAGCAATTCGAGGCATTCAGAAGAATTTCGACCTTTTCTGGTGGACTAAATTTTGGATTTTTAAGTCCACCAGAAAGTCCACCAGAAAGGTGGATTTTGATGCCTTTTTTTGCTTTTTTTTGCACTAACAAAAAACCTGTAAGTATTGACTTACAGGCATTTGCTTTGAATTTCCTTTCTAACAAGTGGAGCTGGAGGGGATCGAACCCTCGTCCAAACAAGGAACCAGTTTGCTTTCTACATGCTTAGCTTTTCTTAATTGTCGGGACTAGTCCGGTGAAAAGCAACCAAACTAATCCTTATCCTTTGTTATTTCACCAGAATTTAAAGGCGTCGTTCTGGCTATCCCCGTTTAGTCGGTGCTCCGTATGCTGGAAACAATAGGGCGGAATTTCCAGCGGAACATCTCGTCCCCGCACACCTAGGCGCAGGGATTAAGCCATTTTGCTTAGCAAAATTAAGCAGCAAGAGCGTAATTAGATTCGCCGTTTAAAATTTTGTGACCTGAGATTTACGAGCCAGCCTCACAACGCTCGACATGCTTACAAACCCATTCTACTCGCTGTCAAAACCACGTCAGCCCCGTAGAGATTGCAAAAGTAATATATTTTTGTATATCTATTGTTGGGTTACTAAGTTATTAAGTGATTAAGAAATTGAGTGATATAATAACTTAATAACCTAGTAACTTAATAACCCAATAACTTAACTAAAAATCCGAGTTCATCGACCAAAGGAAATCCTCGTTGGTGGCTGTTTTCACAAGCCTATCCCTTAAGAATTCCATTGCCTCAACCGAGTTCATATCGGTTAGGTAGTTGCGTAGAATCCAAATCTTCTGCAACTTCTCCTTGTCAAGCAGCAAATCCTCGCGGCGAGTACTCGATGCAGTAATGTCCACCGAAGGGAAAATACGCTTGTTGGATAGCTTGCGGTCTAACTGCAACTCCATATTACCTGTACCCTTGAATTCCTCAAAGATAACTTCATCCATTTTACTTCCTGTTTCTGTAAGTGCTGTAGCAAGGATGGTTAAAGAACCTCCGTTCTCAATATTACGCGCTGCACCAAAGAAACGTTTTGGTTTTTGTAATGCGTTAGCATCAACACCACCCGAAAGAACTTTGCCCGATGCAGGCTGCACTGTGTTAAATGCACGTGCTAAACGGGTAATTGAGTCGAGCAGAATAACCACATCGTGACCGCACTCCACAAGCCTTTTGGCTTTCTCCAGAACGATGTTTGCAACACGAACGTGACGCTCTGCAGGCTCATCAAAAGTTGATGAAATAACCTCGGCATTTACGCTACGTGCCATATCGGTAACCTCCTCTGGGCGTTCATCTATAAGAAGAACAATCATATAAACCTCAGGATGGTTAGCCGCAATTGAGTTGGCAATATCTTTTAGAAGTATTGTTTTACCAGTTTTAGGTTGAGCAACAATTAGTCCACGTTGACCTTTACCAATTGGTGCAAACATATCCACAATCCTAGCCGATAGCAAGTTTGTATTATTGCCAATCAACTTGAATTTCTCGTTAGGGAATAGTGGTGTTAAATAGTCGAATGGCACTCTATCCCTTATAAATTCAGGGTCACGACCATTGATATGCATTACCTTAATTAAAGGGAAATATTTTTCGCCCTCCTTGGGTGGACGGATTGTTCCAGTAACAGTATCGCCTGTTTTCAGTCCAAACAGTTTGATTTGCGATTGCGACACGTAAACATCATCGGGTGAACTTAAGTAGTTGTAATCCGATGAGCGAAGGAAACCGTAACCATCGGGCATAATCTCAAGTACACCTGTAGTCGATACAATGCCTTCGAACTCAAACCTGTCGTTACTGGCACGACGTTCAAATGTTTTACGCGGACCAAGATCTTTTGGGGCTTGCTGTTGTTCTGCTTCAGGTGAAGTTTCTGCTGCTTGCTGAGGTGCTTCTGTATTTGCAATGTTATCTTGCGTTTGCTCAATGGTAATATCTGCGGCCTTTACCTCAATTATCTCCTCGTGAACCTCGGGGTAATTATCGTCAGCAACAGAGGTTTGCTCAAAGCGTGAATCTAGGTCAACCTCGGGAAGTGGAACGGTTTTCTTATTGAAAGTAATTGAAGGTCCCTCTTTCCTTTGTTGTTGCGGCTGCGTTTGTTGAGGTTGAACAGGCTTATCTTGATTTTGTTCGTTTCGAAAGTTGCTGCTAGAGTACTCTTTTCTAACATCTTTACCTCTAGTGAAACGTTGACGCTTAGATTTTTCAGAATTATCGAATCTTTCGTTAGGCGTTGGCTGAGGTTCTTTTGTTTCGGCAGGCTTTTCTATAGTTTTTTCAGGTTGATTTGGGCGTTCTGCCTGAACTGGTTTTTCTGTAGGTTTAGGAGTAAATTTCTCGATGGGTTTTTGAATTGGTTTTACAGGTTTTTCCTTCCTTACCTCTGGTTTGCGCTCTTTACTTTTGTTTTTATCCTCAAGCGATGCGTTAATTGCCTGTTGGTCGAGAATCCTGTAAATTAGGTCTTGCTTCTTTAAGGCTTCGGCTTTTTTAATGTCTAGTTCTTTAGCTATCTCCTTAAGCTCAGGTAGTAGCTTTTTGTTGAGTTCGAGAATATCGTACATAAATTATCTGAATTGAAGTATGTTACTTGTTGATTTAAAAGACAAATGAAAAATGAGTTGATTGTTTTTGAATCGAAAAAGAGGTTGGAGAACTCTTCGAAAATCAATGCAAATATAGTTAAATATTATTTTTCAAGTAAAATTAATGAAAAAAACTATTGTATAAAAGTGTTTTGTTCGCATTAGTGTTTTGTTTCCATCTCTTTTAATACAAACTCCTTTTTTTCATCTTTTGTTTAGTTGGGTTTAGTCTCTTTATTTATGAGTTTTATCAAATTGAATTTAAACACTTGTTGAAATGAATACCAATGAATAAAACCTTTTTAGAGCCTTTTTTGTTTACTTGGTTTAACGGACTGTTAAAAAATATTAAGAAAAAATATTTTTTTTTGATAAATGTATATATATTCAAGCCTTATTTAATAGCTGATTCTGACTTATGAGGCAATTAAAGATTATTAAGCAAGTAACTAATCGCGAGGCGGTTTCGCTCGATAAGTACTTGCACGAAATCGGCAAAGTTGATTTGCTTACAGCTGATGAAGAGGTTAACC
>CAZTVY010000340.1:0-3299 GCA_964617235.1 uncultured Rikenellaceae bacterium
GGTCTTGCTGATACCGCTCTTAAAACCGCTGACGCAGGTTACCTAACCCGTCGTTTGGTTGACGTATCGCAGGATGTTATTATTACTGAGCCTGATTGCGGAACGCTTCGTGGCTTGGTTGCTACTGCTATCAAGAAGAATGAGGAAGTAGTAGAAACTCTTTACGAAAGAATACTTGGTCGCACTACTGTTCATGATGTATACCATCCATTAACAGGTAAACTAATTGTTGCGGCCGGGGAAGAGGTTACCGAGGAAATTGCACGCGATATTGAAGATTCACCAATTGAGCAAGTTGAAATCCGTTCGGTGCTAACCTGCGAGTCACGTAAAGGTGTTTGCGGTAAATGTTACGGACGTAACCTTGCAACTGGTCGTATGGTTCAGAGGGGTGAAGCTGTGGGTGTTATTGCCGCACAAAGTATCGGAGAGCCTGGTACACAGCTTACACTTCGTACATTCCACGTTGGGGGTACTGCATCGAACATCATTTCCGATTCTAAGATTGTTGCACGTTTCGACGGTAGAGCAGAGATTGAGGAGTTGAAGACTGTAGCTCGTGAGGATGAGGAAGGAAATAAATTCAATATCGTAATTGGTCGTTTGGCCGAGATGCGTATTGTAGACCTAAATACAGGTATCACTCTATCTACGCATACCATCCCTTACGGTTCTAAGTTGTATATCAACAACGAAGATACTGTTAAAAAAGGACAACTTATTTGCGAGTGGGATCCATGGAATGCAGTTATCATCTCTGAGGTTGCTGGTAAAGTTGCATTTGACTCTCTAATCAAGGATGTTACATTCCGTGAGGAGTCCGATGAGCAAACAGGATACCGTGAGAAGGTTATTATCGATTCACGTGATAAAACCAAGAACCCTGCAATTAAGGTTACTGATGAGAAAGGCGAAGTTATTCGTCTTTACAACATCCCCGTTTCATCGCACATAGTTGTTGATGAGGGTGTTTCAGTGCTTGCAGGTGAGATTTTGGTTAAGATTCCACGTGCAATGGGTAAATCGGGCGATATCACCGGTGGTCTTCCACGTGTAACAGAACTGTTCGAGGCTCGTAACCCTTCGAACCCAGCAGTTGTATCAGAGATTGATGGAGAAGTTACATTTGCTAAGATTAAACGTGGTAACCGTGAAATTAACGTTACTTCAAAAACCGGTGAGGTTAAAAAGTACTTAGTTCCACTATCCAAACAAATTCTTGTTCAGGAGAACGACTACGTTAAGGCAGGTATTCCTCTATCAGACGGTGCTATTACTCCAAGCGATATTCTTGCAATTAAAGGTCCTACAAAGGTTCAGGAATATATTGTTAACGAGGTTCAGGAAGTTTACCGCTTACAGGGTGTGAAAATCAACGATAAGCATTTTGAGGTGATTGTTCGCCAGATGATGCGTAAGGTTGAAATTGACGATCCAGGCGATACTCGTTTCCTTGAAAAGCAAATTGTTGACAAGTGGGATTTCATTGAGGAGAACGATTACATCTTCGATAAGAAGGTTGTGATGGATGCAGGCGATGCTGAGGGATTCCGTCCAGGTCAGATTATCACTGCCAGAGCACTTCGCGATGAGAACTCTAAACTTAAGCGTAAAGACTTGCAGTTAATCCAAGCTCGCGATGCGGTTCCCGCAACATCGAGTCAGGTACTTCAGGGTATCACAAGAGCAGCACTTCAGACAAACAGCTTTATGTCGGCTGCATCGTTCCAAGAAACTACTAAGGTACTTAACGAGGCTGCAATCTTCGGTAAGGTTGATACCTTGGAAGGTTTGAAGGAGAACGTAATTTGTGGTCACCTAATTCCTGCTGGTACTGGTCTTCGTGAGTTCGACAGATTGGTGGTTTACTCCAAGGACGACCACGATTTGATTGAAAAATCAAAAAGTTCAGTTGCTATTGAAGATTAATCGAAACAATTGATAATAGAGAAGAGTTGACCCTTAGGTCAACTCTTTTTTTTGTTTAATGCTTTAGCCTGATAACTTCGAAAAGTATATTTTCCAGTTATTTTCTTTAATTTAGCATCATTAATCCTTTAAAATACTTTTGCTATGAGCGATAATAAAATGAACCCAATTAATATTGAGATAAGCGATGAGGTTGCACAGGGAGTTTACTCGAATCTTGCAGTAATAACACACTCTTCGTCGGAGTTTATAATTGATTTTGTACGTGTGATGCCCGGTATTCCTAAGGCTCAGGTTAAAAGCAGAATAATACTTACACCTGACCACGCAAAACGTTTGCTTTTGGCTTTGCAGGATAATATTGCAAAGTTTGAGTCCAATATGGGAACAATCAAGTTGCCCGAGGGAACCGAGGGGATGCCTCCATTCCCAATGAACTTTGGCGGTAAAGGTGGTGTGGCCTAAAGTATGATAGTTTAATAAGGAATGTCGATTTTTGAATTATGAACGGAAACTTCTAAAATCAGAAATCAACATTCTTTTTTCATTTTATAACATTTGATTGCTATGAGAAATATATCGTTTATTTTTCTTGGTTTGTTGGTGGGGTTGCTATCCTGTTCAAACAAAGAATACTCCGTTTTTTCTCCTTCAAATAAGGTGAAGTTAAACTTTACCTTAACAGGCGAAAAACAGCCATCGTATAGCGTTTATTTTAACGATAAACCAATTATCAAACCATCGACACTTGGGCTTGATTTTAAGGATATGGAATCGCTTGGAAAGGGGATGAGGATTGATAGCATTCAAACACGCGAGTTCAACGAGCGTTGGGAGATGCCTTGGGGCGAGCAGCATTATGTTGTAAATCATTATAATGAATTAAGAGTTTTCCTTAGTGAACGGAAAGATTTGAAAAGAAATTTCTCCGTTGTTTTCAGGGTATTTGATGATGGCGTAGGTTTTCGTTACGAATTTCCTGAGCAGGAGAATTTGAAGGATGTAATTATTGTTGATGAGAACACTCAGTACAACCTCACCGGAGACCATATGTGCTGGTGGCAACCCGGCGATTGGGATATCTATGAGCATCTATATAAAACTACCCGTTTTTGCAGGATTGATGCAGTAAACAGCAAGAGCAAGAATGAACTGGCTCAAACCTATATTCCTGAGAATGCAGTTAATACCCCTGTAACAATGAAAACCGATGATGGTATTTACCTGAGTTTTCATGAGGCTGCAGTGGAGAACTATGCTGGAATAACCTTAAAGGTTGATACTATTAATTTCGCAATGCAGAGTGAACTGGTTGGCAATGATTCTGGAATTAAGGTTGTTACAAAAACTCCATTCAATTCGCCTTGGCG
>CAZTVY010000341.1:0-3281 GCA_964617235.1 uncultured Rikenellaceae bacterium
GAGTTTTGTACGCGGGTATAAATGCAATTAACTTACATTTAAACAGTTGAAAGTAGCAATTATTGGTGGTGGAGCGGCTGGATTTTTTGCAGCAATTACGGCAAAGGAGAATTATCCCGATGCCGAAGTGGTGATTTTTGAAAAGGCGCAAAAGGTACTGTCGAAAGTGAAAGTTTCCGGCGGAGGACGATGCAATGTTACCAACGGCTGTAACATTATTGATGAGTTAATTACAGCCTACCCACGTGGTGGACGTCAACTCAAAAAGGCGTTCTACACATTCAGTAATTATGATGCGATAAAATGGTTCGAATCCCGTGGAGTTCCGCTAGTCACCCAAAGCGATAACTGTGTTTTCCCAAAATCGCAGGATTCGCAAAGTATTATCGACTGCTTTTTGAGGCAATGCAAGAAACTTGGTGTAAAGATTGAAACTGGCAAAGCAGTAAAAAATGTTATCCCACAAAACCATAAGTTGAAAATCAACTTTAGGGATGATGAAAACAACCCGCAGGAATTTGATAAGGTGATTGTTACCACAGGAGGCTCATCAAGTTACGCTTCGTTTAGGTGGATTGAGGATTTAGGTCATAAAATTGAGATGCCAATACCATCGCTTTTCACCTTCAATATCTCTAACAACCCTATAACGGAACTCATGGGGATTGTGGTGGAAAATACTCTGGTAAGTATTCAAGGGACAAAGATCAAATCCGAAGGGCCATTACTAATAACACATTGGGGAATGAGTGGACCTGCAATACTAAAGCTGTCGTCGTTTGGAGCAAGAATTCTGAACGAGATGAACTACACCTTCAACATTCAAGTAAACTGGACCAACGAGCAAAACTCGGAATTTGTGACGGAGCAACTGAATGAGATTGTAAATCAGCACCCTAACAAAATACTATCAAACATAAGACCCTACAACCTTTCCGAACGACTATGGTTGCACTTGCTAAAGAAAAGCGAATTGCCAGAGCAAAAGAAATGGTGTGAACTTGGCAAGAAGGGAATAAACAAACTGGCAAATACACTCACAAACGACACTTACTCGGTTAAAGGAAAATCGACATTCCGCGAGGAATTTGTAACCTGCGGTGGCGTTAGTCTTCAAAGTATCGACATGAACACTATGCAGAGTAAGACTTGCAAAAACCTTTACTTTGCAGGTGAGGTTTTGGATATAGATGCTATAACGGGAGGATATAACCTGCAGGCTGCATGGACTACAGGGTTTATTGCGGGGAAATTGATGTAAATTATATTAAACATCATTTTGAACAATCCTTTTAATATTCTTTCGTCTAAAGTATCAGTTTTTAGTTAAACTAAATATTTCACTTTTCACTCTTACTTTTTTCTTGACAAAAAAGTAAGCAAAAAGTCAAGGCAAAACTATGCTTCCACCCGCCCTGCTGCAAGTTAGAATTTCTGCAAAAGTAGGCAAGCCCCTTTTGCGAAATTCTAAAACTTCCAGCATTCACGCTTACTCCTGCTCGCAGTTTTGCCGCCCCCCCCGCTTGCCTTTTACAATTTACACCAAAACGATTGACTTTTTCAGCAAACCCTACTTAACACTATTAAAATTAAATTATTGCTTTGCAAGCAAAATATATCGATTAATAGTTCTTACCGATTGAGCGTTCCACAAAAATGCGCTTATACCGAGCGGCTTTTAAAAGATAATCGGCAGACACATCGGTGCCCATGGCAATAATTTTATCGCAACAAGCAAGGCCGAGTTTATGACTTACGCCAAAATCGAAAGCAATATAAATTGCCTTAAACACAAACTCGATATTCTGCGGATGAACCTGCATTGCATCCTCCAGCACATTCAATGCCCTATTGGGTAGATTGTTTTCGGTGTAAAAATCGACCAACGAAAAAATAGCCTTTTGGTTGAAGTTGCACTCTGTGCTAGCCAACTTCAAGTAGTGCTCAGCCTCGTTAAAACGTCCCATCTTGCTGTAAACAATACCAAGTAGACGGTTTCCAATAGGAGTGTTAACCGATTCAATTTGTTTTGCCACATTAAGCGCTTTTCGGAAACTGCCACCGTGCGAAGCAGGTAATTGCATCAGTGTATAAATTAGTTCCTCGCCAATTGCAAAATTTGAACTATTGCCTTGCCATTCTTTTTCAAGATTTTCGGCCTTTTGGGAAAGTAATTCTAACTCATCAACTATTGTCTCACCCCAAAACTTCACACCCTGTTTATAAGCGGCACGAGCAATAGCGTGCGCACCCACTGGATTAGTTAATAGTAAGAAACTTATAATGATAAAGGCTTTTACAAAAACCCCAAATTGGTCGAAGTGAATTGAAACGCCCAGCAATACCATTCCCAAACCTAAAGTAGATGCCTTTGTAATGGCCGACATCCGAAGATAAAAATCGGGTAAACGCAAAATACCAATTGCTGCAATTAGCATAAAAATTGAACCTACACTAACCAAAAATGTGGTTATAATATCGTTAATCATATCTACTCCTTACGTTTTAAAATGTAGTAGGCAAATGACATGGCACCCAAGAACGCGATTAGCGAAAGTACAACCGCAACATCGAGGAAACTTGTATTCTCCCATATCAAAGAGAATAATGTAATTGAAGCAATTACCAAAGTGGTAAATAAATCGAAAGCCGTAACCCTATCGGGAAGCGATGGCCCTTTAACAAAGCGGATAACCACCAACAACATCGAAATTCCGATTATAATAATTGCAACTATAAGTACATTATTTACCATTTTTTAAAAAATTAGTGGAATACACGCAAAACTCTACGCTCAAAACCGTTCTTAATTTCGGTCTTAACCCTATCGGCATCGCCTCCGGGAATGTACATGGCGTGGACAAATAAGAATGATTTATCCTCCGAAACCTCAACACTAAGTGTACCAGGAGTTAATGAAATTAACGAGGCCAGAATGGTTATCTCCAAGTCTGTTTTAACATCCATGGGCACGGCTATCATACCGGCCTCAATTCGCCATTTCCTTGATAAAACCTCCCTAATAACCTGAAATGTGGCCACAAACATCTCTTTTGTAAAATACGCCAACAATTCCATAAGGTACAATACCTGAAAGAAACTTTTACGATTGTATATAAACGAAAATAGCCACATAACAAATAGCAATCCCAAAAATAACAGGATTATCCAGTGAGCTTGCATATCAAAATTGATATACAGCAAGTACACCAGAGTAACTATTGATGCAATGATAATTTGCCAGTAAAACGCTTTCATAATAGCCTATGTTTAAACCAACA
>CAZTVY010000342.1:0-3244 GCA_964617235.1 uncultured Rikenellaceae bacterium
CTTACAAAATATATGGTTCTTCCGTCTGGTGAGATTGATGGCTGTTTCTCTGAATATTTGCTGGCATTTATTTGCGGTGGAAGTTTTACTGGTGCAGCCCAAGTTCCATCACTTTGCATAACCGAGGTATATAGGTTACATACACCGCTACAAATGGTGTAGTACATCGTTTTTCCATCGGCAGAAAGAGCCTGTGCACCTTCGTTTATTTCAGTGTTTATTGGGTCGCCAATTGGAGTTCCTTTGTCCCAATCGGGGGAATTATACTTTGTGCTAACATAAAAATCTTCCTGCCATTTTGTATTTCTTATACCTGTATTGACTGATTTAGGCAGACGAACAGTGTAAACCAGTGTTTTTTCATCAACCGAAAGGCTGGGCCAATACTCATCTAAATCCGTATTAACATTTGAGCCAATATTAATTGGATTATATGGAACTGGATTTGCCATAGCATTTATGGCAAAATTGCAACGCTCAACGGCCTCATGTGTAGATTTTTCTATTTCCTTTGATTTATCCTTGAGGGTTAGAAAATACTCAAGTTTTTCTTTTGCTTGCTGATATTCTCCTATCTGGAGTAAAAATCGGCCTAGAGTATAGTATGCTCTTGGGTAAAACTTGGGGTCTATGGCTATGGCTTTTTCCAAGTATTCGATGGAACTTGGGATATTGCCCATCATATAGAATGTTTGGGAAAGAACAAGGTGAGCCTCAATGAATTTTGGCTCAATTCTGATACTTTCCCTTAATAATCGCTGTGCTTCAATGTAATCGTACCTATCGTACGATTTAAGAGCAAGGTTGTAATTCTCAATGGCACGTCGGTTATTTACGCTTAACTCTTTTTTTGTTTGCGCTGCTGCAAATGCAGGGAGTAAAACTATTAAAGCGTAAATAACTAAATGTTTCATTTTATGGTATATGCATAAATTTATGAGCTTGCAACGATATCCTCCACTTTGGGTTTTGCATAATGTACTCAACAATGATAGTAACAATTTTCTCGTAAACGCTCCATTCAGGTTGCAGGAATAACATACAGCTCGATTTCACCAATTTAGCATTTTCCTCTGCCCAAACCAAATCCTCGGGGCTGGTAATTATCACCTTGAGTTCATCGGCCTTCATATGGATGGAGTCAACTGGTGGTTGCTGACGTTTGGGCGATAAACAAATCCAGTCCCATTGACCCGACAAAGGGTAAGCACCCGATGTTTCGATGAATGTTTGTATTCCTTTCGCTTTTAATGTAGAGCATAAATAATCGAGAGGGTAGAGGCTAGGTTCTCCTCCAGTAACCACAACTGCTTTTGCTGGGAACGATGCTGCTCGCTCTACAATCTCATCAACATTTACAGGTGGAAATACATCTGGATTCCACGATAAACGAGAATCGCACCAGGAGCAGCCCACATCACATCCACCAATGCGGATAAAGTATGCGGCACGACCTGTTTGGAAACCTTCGCCCTGTAAAGTGTAAAATTCTTCCACTAAAGGAAGAATTTTACCTGAATCGAATTGCTTTATTGAATCGTTAAAGTTCATTGCCATTATTCGTTGTTTGATGAGAAAAGCAATTTTTTATCGCGTTCAATTGCTTGGTTAACCCATTCCTCTGGAACAATTTTCCAGGTGTTGAAACTGGTTGGGGTAATAACCTTTTTTTCCTCAATATATTTCATTATATAGTACCTTAAATCCTTTTCGGTTGATGTTTTTACTCGGTTTGCCAATTCCTCAGGAGCAATGCCACTACCTTTTGTGAGATGTCCACCACCGCCATTTCCACGGTAGGAGTTAATTGCAACGGAGTATGTTTTGTTTTCGTCAAATGGTGTTCCATTTGCCATTGAGTGGATAGTCACTTTATCTCCATCGGGTTTTGAAACATCTACAGTGTAGATAATTCCTGCAGCGGAGTCGAAGTTGTAAAAGTTAGCGAATAGTTGAACTTTCCCTTGTTGATTTCTTTGAATAGAGCCATCGGCATTGGTTTTGAATTTAATCAAATTGTCGTCGGCACTTTTCATAGTATTGAACCACACCGAAGCCGAATGCTCAAGGAAACCATCAATCTCTTTACCTGTTAACGACATGGTGTAGAGGAAGTTCTCGAATCGGTATAGTTTAAACATATCGCTTACAGTTACTTGTCCCTTTTTTATTGTCGATACAAAAGAAAGGGGTGCAACAAACGAAACATCGGCCTTTGTTAAGTTCAATTGTGCAGAGTGAATAAAATCGATAAATTCAGTTGGGCCAAAGTAGGCGTTGGCGCTAGTCATTGTTTGGGTAAACTCGCCAATTGGGCGCTTAACAAAATCCTCAACTTTCTTGTAGTCGTTGGCAAAGGTTGCCATAAAATCGGCATCGGATTTGAATTTCTTTGTATCGATTAATTCGCCTTTAATAGATTTGCTCTGAAGTTTTCCTTTCTTATCGAGGTTTACCACTATTGTAGCCTCAGATATTAACCTTGCACCTGAGGTTGGGTCCATAACAAGCACTGAGTCGCCATTTATGTTTGCAAATTTTTTGCATAGCTTATCGTGGTCGTGTCCAATTAGGATTACATCGAATCCTGGAACTTGTTGTGCAACAAGTAGCGAAGCGTTTTCATTTTTAGGTTCAGTGGCAGAACCTCCTCCATAGGTTGCATCGTGGCCAGAATGGAATAGTCCAATTATGATATGAGGTTTCTCTTTTTTCTGAATATGTTTAACCCAATAATTAGCAGTAACAATCATATCCTCGAAGTGCATATCGGGCCAGAGGATTTTAGGTAACCAATGAGGGATGCCAGGAGTTGTTAACCCAAGAACGGCAACCTTAACACCATCTTTTTTGATAACGGTGTAAGGTTTAAAGGCAGGCTTTCCTGTTTTTGAGTTAATAGCGTTTGCAGCCATTAGGGGCATTTTGAGTTGTTTTTCGATTGAGCGGTATACTTTAGGGCCTGTTTCAATATCGTGGTTTCCAATGGTTGCCGCATAGTATTTCATAAAATTTAAAACTCGTGATATAAGGTTTTGCTTTGTATAATCAATAAAGTTGGAGAAGTAAACAGGTGGTTGACCTTGCAGAATATCTCCATTGTCAAGTAGTATTACTTGTTGATTAAGATTGGCACGTTCCTGCTTAACATAGGAGTAAACGTTGGCCAAACTTGCATCCATGGGCTGATTTCTAATAAAATCGTATGGAAAAACGGCACCGTGAACATCGCTAGTTTGCAAAA
>CAZTVY010000343.1:0-3232 GCA_964617235.1 uncultured Rikenellaceae bacterium
CGTCATTTTTAAAGGATTTCCGTATTAAACTTGATGCGGGAGACCCTCCCCCAAAGCAACGTTTCCCTGTAATTCTTAAGAAAGACGTTAAGTACCGATTCTCAGTATGTAACTCTAAGGACTATGAAGGTAAAGTGATGTTGGAGTTATATGACAATAACCGAATGCTTGCAACAACCTATGTAATTGCATCGGGTAAGGATTACCCCTCTATTGATTGGGTTTGTTCAAAAACTGGGGCTTATCACTTAATATTTACGTTTCGCGATGGAAAAGCGGGACTTGCAGTTGGCTTACTTTCGATGGTAGAAATGCTTTAATGAATAGTTATCATATTTGAAAGTCTCTCCGATATGGAGGGACTTTTCTTTTATAGGCTTCTTGGAACTTTCTCGCGGGTTGCGGAGATAAGCGCAAGTAAAAAAATCTTCAAATTTCTCTCAGCGTTAATCTGCGGGAATTCTTTCGTTAAATTTGTTTATTCAATTACTCCCTGTAGATAATTTCTCTGCAGCCTCAGTTTCAAATTGGTTATGCTTAACAGCATCATTGCTTTAATTATTGCCGTAAATTGCATTCTCATTTACATCATTTTATAACTTTGCAATCCGAAATCCAAATAGTCTGATTATGGCAGAAAAAAGCAACGAAAAGCTTTTTACCGAATTTCCCCCAGTTTCTACACAGGAATGGGAATCGGTAATACGCGAGGATTTGAAAGGAGCCGATTACGATAAAAAATTAATTTGGAAAACTATCGAGGGCATTAATGTAAAGCCCTACTATCGCTCCGAAGACCTTGCTAATATCGAAACAACCTATGTGAAACCCGGACAATTCCCTTACGTTCGTGGTAATCACGAGAAGGGCAATCATTGGTTAATTCGTCAGGACATTGAGGTTTGCTTAGACAAACCAACCGATGCCAACCGTAAAGCCATTGATATGCTTGCAAAGGGTGTTGAATCGCTAGGATTCAATCTTTGCAATGAGTGTGAACCCACTCTCGATTCCATAAGTCGTTTGCTTAAGGATATCGACCTGAATCAGGTTGAAATTAATTTTACTGGAGGTTTTGCTACCGCAAAGGCGTTACCTTTCATCGTAAAATTCTTGGAGCAAAGTCGTTTCGATGCTCAAAAAATTAGATTTTCTATCGATTACAGTCCATTAACTTCACTATCATTAAACGGTAAATTCTGCTGCGATAACGACGCTTCGTTCGAAGGGTTGGTTTCAGTTATACTCGCCGTTAAGAATTTCCCTAATTTCAGGGTGATAGGTGTTAACGGACATATTTTCCACAATAGCGGTTCTTCTATTGTTCAGGAGTTAGGTTTTGCGCTTGCCATGGCTAGCAACTATCTAACAGTTTTAACAGAGAAAGGTTTTACCGTTGATGAGGTTGCTACCAGAATGAGTTTCAACTTTGCGATTAGTTCCAGTTACTTTATGGAGATTGCAAAGTTCCGTGCTGCGCGTTTGCTTTGGGCAAAAATGGTTGAAGTTTACAACCCAGCATCGGCAAAATCGTCTCAAATGAGAATTCATGCCGAGACCAGCCGTTGGAATAAAACTGTTTACGATGCTTATGTAAATATGCTTCGCACAACTACCGAGGGTATGTCGGCAGTGCTTGCAGGTGTTGATTCATTGACAGTTCTTCCATTCGATGCACCATATGCTGATTCATCAATATTCTCAGAGAGAATTGCTCGCAACCAGCAGTTGCTTCTTCGCGAGGAATCGTACTTAGGCCAAGTTGCTGACCCTTCTGCGGGAAGTTACTATATTGAGAATTTGACCATTTCTATTGCAGAAAACGCTTGGAGTCAATTCTTGAAAGTTGAGGATATGGGTGGATATAAGGAATCGTTCATCAACAGTTATATTCAGGCTCAAATTGCTGAAGTTTCAAACAAGCGCGATGCAAATATTGCAAATCGCCGTGAAACTGTTCTTGGAACTAACCAGTATCCTAACTTCAACGAGATTGCTGATGCAAAGGCTGTAAGTGCCGATGCGGTTACCCGCAAAGCATCAGAAAAACCTGCCGATGCAATTGCACTGCCTTTGGTTCCTTACCGTGGTGCACAGGCTTTTGAGGAATTACGTTACAGAACCGATGTTAGCGGACGTCGTCCAAAGGTGTTTATGCTAACGCTAGGTAGCTTGGCAATGCGCAGGGCAAGAGCTCAGTTTAGCTGCAACTTCTTTGCTGTGGCAGGTTTTGAGGTGATTGATAATATTGGCTTCAAAACTGTTGACGAAGGTGTTAAGGCTGCTCTTGATGCAAAATCCGATATCATTGTTATTTGTAGTTCCGATGAGGAGTACGCAACACTTGCAGTTGAGGCGTTTGAAAAATTGAACGGTAAAGCAATCTATGTAGTTGCTGGTGACCCCGCTTGCAAGCCTGAACTAGAGGCTAAGGGAATCAAAAACTACATCAATGTGAAGAGCAACCTGTTAGAGACACTTAAACAATACCAATCGTTGCTTAATATATTGTAACAAGATATCAGATTTCAGACACAAGACATCAGAAAAAATGCACAATTTTAAGGAGTTGAAAATATGGCAAAAGGCTAAGGATATAGCAAAGGATGTTTACATCCTGAGCGAAAACCTTCCTTCGTCAGAGCGTTTTGGCTATACCTCTCAACTTCAACGTGCGGCAATATCTATTGCTTCAAACATTGCCGAAGGCTCTGGACGAGGTGATAAAGAGTTTATGAGATTTATTGATATCGCTATTTCATCATCCTACGAGGTGGAAAATCTTTTGTTGATAGGTATAGAGATTAATTATCTAAATAAAGAAACAACATCTGTATTTATCTCCGAGATTAATGAACTTCAGAAAATGATGATAGGATTTAAAAAAACTTTAATGAAGTCTGAAATCTAATGTCTGACATCTAGCGTCTAAAAATATTTAACTATGAAACCAGATTATAAGAAAATCAATATAAAGGAGATTAAGGCCGATAAGAGCGGTTCTAATCTTGAGGCCGACTGGTTAACACCTGAGCGTATTCCAGTTAAGCCCGCATATACTGCCAACGATTTGGAAAATATGGAGCACCTAAACTATGCTGCTGGTGTGCCCCCATTCCTTCGTGGTCCGTATAGCACAATGTACGTGATGAAACCTTGGACTGTACGTCAGTATGCAGGTTTCTCAACTGCCGAAGAATCAAATGCTTTCTACCGTCGTAACTTGGCTGCA
>CAZTVY010000344.1:0-3204 GCA_964617235.1 uncultured Rikenellaceae bacterium
CTTATATGGCTCGCGAATATACTGGGGTAGGTTGCAGAAAAATGCAAACGAAGGTGTTTGTGTCGGTAGTTGGGTTACATATTTTATCTTAATATACTTGCCTTTGTAAGCAGGTGGTTGCTGAATTTCGAGCGCAGTTTGCAAGAATTCATTCAACTTAGATGTTGCAATTTTTTTCTTGCGGTTTTGGTAAACCTCTGTAACTGTTTCAAGAACCTTGTGAATTCGCTGCTTGGTTAATGCCGATGCAAAAACAATTGGTACATCCTGGAATGGAGCAATTCTCTCCTTAATCAGGTTAGTGTACTCAATGGTAGTTTTGTTATCCTTTTCAACCAAATCCCACTTGTTAACAACAATAACAACGCCCTTTTTATTCTTTACAATTAGGTTGAAGATATTCAAATCCTGACCTTCCAACCCAAGTGTGGCATCTAGCAGAAGCAGGCAAACATCGGAACTCTCAATTGTACGGATTGAGCGCATCACGGAGTAGAACTCCAAGTCCTCGTGAACCTTTGTTTTGCGACGTAAACCTGCTGTATCGACTATAATGAAGTTGTGTCCAAACTTGTTGTAATGCGTATCAACGGCATCGCGAGTTGTCCCTGCAATTGGAGTAACAATGTTACGATCCTCGCCGATAAGCGCATTTATTAGTGACGATTTTCCTACATTTGGTCTTCCAACAAAAGCGATTTTTGGGATATTTAAATCCTTTTCTTCCTCTGGTTCGTTTTCGAAATCTTTAACTACTTCATCGAGTAAATCGCCAGTTCCAGAACCGCTGATTGACGATATACAGAATGGCTGTCCAAGTCCAAAACGGTAGAACTCGTTTGCATCGTACAGCAAGTCATTGTTATCGACCTTATTGGCAACAAGGAAAACTTTTTTCTTCGACCTACGAAGAATCTCTGCTACTGCTTGGTCCATGTCGGTAATACCAACTTTAACGTCAACAAGGAATAGAATTGTATCAGCTTCCTCAATGGCTAGTTTTACCTGCTTACGGATTTCCTCCTCGAAAATATCGTCGGAATTAACCACGTAACCGCCCGTATCAACAACGGAGAATTCTATTCCGTTCCAGTCGCACTTGCCGTAAATTCTATCGCGGGTAACACCAGCTACCTCGTCAACAATGGCATGTCGCCCAGCAACTAATCGATTGAAGAATGTTGATTTTCCAACATTCGGGCGGCCTACTATTGCTACTATATTTCCCATAATTAGTTTAAAGTTTAATTTCAGAATTTAGATGCTAGATTTCAGACTTTACTTTTGTCTGATGTCTTGTGTCTAGAATCTTAAGTCTTCTATGAATTATACCCAAAGCGTTTTAGCTTTTTGTCGTCGTTGCGCCAGTTGGGGTCAACTTTAACATAGAGCTCAAGGAAAACCTTCTTTTCCAAGAACTTTTCCAAGTCTAAACGGGCTTCGGTACCTACCTTTTTGAGCATTTTACCTTGATGTCCAATGACAATGGATTTTTGCGATTCTCTATCAACATAGATAATTGCTCTAATTCTATCAATCCTAGTTTCCTCATTGTATTCCTCAATATCAACCTCAACGGAGTAAGGAATTTCCTTTTGGTAGGCGGTTAGAATTTTTTCTCGAATAATCTCCGATGCAAAGAACCTCAGAGTTTTATCGGTAAGTGTATCCTTTGGGAAAAACTCAGGCCCTTCGGGCAGTTGCTCGCTAACCATTTTAATTAGCGCCTCGGTGTTAAACTTATGCAAAGCCGATATGGGTAGAATTTTTGCCTCTGGCATAATTTCAGCCCACTGAGCAACCAGCGCTGCAACCTTATCTTGTTCCGATAAATCTACCTTATTGATTGCAAGAATAATTGGAGTGCCCAACTGCTTGAGCCTATTCAAAAACTCCTCGTTTTTGTTTGGAGTTTCAACAGTATCGGTGATGTATAGGATAACATCAGCATCCTCAAGGGCCGACTCCACAAACTTCATCATTGCCGATTGAAGTTTGTAGGCAGGCTTTAGAATACCTGGAGTATCGGAGTATACTATCTGGAAATCCTCGCCATTCACAATACCCATAATACGATGACGGGTGGTTTGTGCCTTGCTTGTGATAATGGATAGTCTTTCACCCACCAAAGCATTCATTAGCGTTGATTTTCCAACGTTTGGATTCCCAATTATATTAACGAAACCTGAACGGTGTGCCATAATTTTTAGATTCTAAATTTTAGACAATTTTGATATCGAACTCAAACTAGAATCTGTTCATTTTAAGCATATTCACCTCTTTTTGTGTAAGGAATCGCCATTTGCCACGGGGTAAATTTTTCTTGGTTAACCCAGCAAAATAAACCCTGTCGAGTTTTACAACCCTGTAGAAAAGCGATTCGAATATGCGGCGTACAACGCGGTTTTGTCCTGTGTGAATCTCAACACCAACTTCAGTTCCATTACTTTCCTCGGTGTAGTCAATAGAATCAACCTTAAGAATTTCTCCATCAACCTCAACGCCTTGGCTTATTTTCTCCATATCTTCAGCCGACACCTTTTTGTCGAGCTCTACATGGTAAATCTTTTTCTTCATAAAGCTAGGGTGAGTCAACTTCTTGGTCATCTCGCCGTCGTTGGTAAGGAGTAGAACGCCTGTACTGTTTCTGTCCAAGCGACCAACAGGGTAAACGCGCTCCTCGCAGGCACCATCAATTAATTCCATAACGGTACGTTTTGCGTGAGGGTCCTCAACAGTTGTAACGTAATCTTTTGGTTTATTTAAAAGGATGTAAACCTTACGCTCTGCATCGAGAGTTTTGCCCTTGTAGCAGATTTCGTCGTTAGGGTTAACCCTTGTACCAAGTTGAGTGATAACTTCGCCATTTACTGAGATTAATCCGTTCTGAATCATCTCGTCGGCCTCTCGTCGGCTGCATAGGCCCGAGTTGGCTACATATTTATTCAAACGAATTAGGCCATCGTCCTCCCTTTCAGTTTTTTCTACTTTTGCAGATTCTCTGCGAGGTTTTGATGTTGATGTAAATTCGTCGTCGTATTTTTTCTTGAATGTTCTCGATTTGTAACCCGATGCATTGTCGGAATCATCGTAGCGTTTTGGTTTTGATTCGAATCTGTCGCTACGCTCCTTGCGGTCGCCAGATTTCTCGAAACGGCTTGGCTTAGCCCCAAATCTATCGCTACGTTCTTTGGTTTCCTCGTT
>CAZTVY010000345.1:0-3194 GCA_964617235.1 uncultured Rikenellaceae bacterium
CTGATTCGGCGATTAGCTGATTCGATAATTAAATATGTAGCTCTTTCAACTTTCATTTCGGACTCAATTTGTGTATTCGTGGCAAATTCGTTTCTAACAGATTAACTCAGATTGGTAGATTCTTTCTGCGATGATCTGCGTTTTTTTTCTGCGTAATCTGCGAGAAATAAACAAAATACTTAATACCCTGAGGTGTATGTAATTAAGTTTTTTCGTATATTAGTGTAAGGATATCTATTAATATAAGGTATGATAACAAAGCCCACAATCACCCTTGAGTTATCGGAACACCGTGAACAAGAGGTTGTACTGATAAAGTTTGATTGGAATAAGCAAATAGCTGATAAACTTAGGGAGATTCCGGGAATCACCTGGAGCCAAACCAAGAAATGCTGGTATATATCGCGGCATGAGTTTGATCTCAACCTGTTTTACAACTACATAAAACTATATGCCTATGTGGACTACGCGGCCATTAAGCATATCAACTTTAAGGAGAAGCCAAAACCCACTGAGACAACTACTGGGGAAGAGCCCAATATCGACCTAAAAACCTTTAGGATTTGGTTACATCATCGCCGGTACAGCGAAAACACGATTAAGAGTTACGTTAACCTGGTAGAAACTTTCCTTGGGTACATGGGGAATAAGCCCGTGAACGAGATGACCAACGACGATGTGGTGAATTATGTTTACAACCATATTGTGGGTAGGGGCTACAGTTTTGCGCATCAGAACCAAACGGTTAGTGCGCTAAAGTTATTCTTCAGCGAGGTAGGTAAATCAAAAATTGATATCGATAAAATCCGCCGACCGCGCTCAGAGCATAAACTACCCAACGTGCTGAGCAAGGAGGAGATAAAGCGGATAATAACCGCACCGCAGAACATTAAGCACCGCACTATGTTAAGCCTAATATACGCCTGTGGTTTGCGCCGCAGCGAGCTGATAGAGCTAAGGCCTAACAGCATAGATAGCAAGCGAAACTTGCTGATTGTGCGACAATCGAAGGGAAACAAGGACCGTGTTGTTCCGTTATCGGCAAAGACCATTGAGATGCTGCGCGATTACTACAAGATGTATAAACCCAAGGTATGGCTATTTGAGGGACAGGAGGCTGGAGAGCAGTACACAGCAGGAAGCCTACAAAAGGTGCTAAAGTACGCAACGCAGAAAGCAGGAGTTCGCAAACCAGTAACGCTACACTGGCTAAGACACAGCTATGCAACTCATTTGCTAGAGAGTGGAACGGATTTACGCTATATACAGGAGCTTCTAGGCCATAAAAACTCCAAAACCACGGAGATATACACGCACGTATCGACCCAAAGCATCCAAAAAATAAAATCGCCCTTTGATGATTTATAATAAAACACTACTTTTGATATTGTGCACCTTTGGTATACAATACATCCAAAAATTTGAGCTGTTAATAAACCTTAGGTATACAGATAAGTGAGTTAGCACCAATTTAATGACAATAAACTAATAAACAATATCTATGAAAAAGTTAATTTTTATTTTTACTCTACTCCTATTAAATGTATTAATCGCCAACTCTCAAACGAATCACTTCCCAATAGGAGCGTATATGAATTTTGATGAGATAACAAACAAAAACCCCTCAAAGCAATTTGATTTAAAACTTATAAAAAGGACAATGGGAGATATTAAAATGGTAGGTGGTAATGACTATAAAATTGAATCCAAAGATAATTCTGTAACAAAAAAAACAATTAAAAAAGAGATTTGGGCATATTCACAAGGAGATACACTTTATTTAAATTGTATTCAATTTGCTATGCAAGATTGGTATGCTCCGCTGATTTCAGATGGCAAATATTTAGTGATTAAAGCGGGCTTGTCAAACTATGTTAAAGAAAGAAATAAACAACTAAAAACAGGATATTACTTTGGTGCTATGGGTGGGGCAATACAAGGGGCAAAACTTGCAACTTTAAGATTTTTATATGTGATTGATAAGAATACAAAACAAGCAATTACAGTTTCGACAGAAAATATGCAAGAGTTATTAAAGGAAAGAAACGATTTATTGACACAATTCAACAATGAAAGCAAGAAAGAAGACGAAGAAGTCCTTATTAAATATTTAAAACTTCTTAATGAAAACTAATTGAGAATAAATCTAAAACAGGTGCTAACAAACGGTTCAAACTACTGGGGCTGATGATACAGATGCAGATTTTTATTACCTTTAACTAACTTTTTAACGGCGGATACCGCCGCTGGCGGTTAACTCCCCAGCAGTTTAAACCGTCGACCGTTGGCAACAATAATAAGGCACAAAACAACCTGATAGATATGAGAAAATATTTAGGATTATTGACTATTTTAACAATTGGATTGATAGCGTGCTCACAGACAACGAATAAGACGAATGTCCAATCGGATATTATTCCAGAAATCACGTTCAAGAAAACAAGAGGTCAAGCAATTCTGATGGGAAAGTCAGTTAAAATTTTGGATAGTAATCTTAATGTTATTGAAGAAATTTCAAATAATCCGCCTCAGATTGTTGATATAATTGGAATTTCGGACAGTTTGTTTAATAATACAAAAGAAATCTGTAATGCATTTTGGTATGTAAAAGTTAAAGGAGAGAAAATTAACGGGATAGTAAACGGTAGACAAGTTTTTGAAATTCAAAACTCAAATCAAGATACCAGTTTTACAGTTGATGGCAATCAAATTGAAATCCTAACAACTAACTTTTTAGGAATGGGAGTTGATTATGACGGAGAACTAATGGGGTGTCAAGTTGACCAACCAATTCTAATTAAGGATAAAAAGAATAACTATTTTGGACTTGTTGACTTAATTCAAAATAAATATTCAAAAAAAGCAAGTTGGGATAACGAATATCCGTTTTTTGAAATCCGAAGCGATGACGGATGCCAAGACAAAATTAAAACCATCACAGTTGAAGGGACTAATATTAAACTTAAAATACACAGAGTATTTCAAGAAGGCGAAAATGATTATGAAGTATTATTGAAATTTGAAAATAATAAATACATAGCGGAATATCTTAGCTTTGGAGAGATAAAATATTAATAAATTACTGTTGCCAACAGGCTGTTCCTTTCACTGGGGCTGATGATGCAGATGCAGAATTTTCATTACCTTTAACTAACTTTTTAACGGCGGATAACGCCGCTGGCGGTTAACTCCCC
>CAZTVY010000346.1:0-3186 GCA_964617235.1 uncultured Rikenellaceae bacterium
CTTTACATTTCAATAATTAACAACTATGTGTTCAAGTAATACTCCAATTGGAATTTTCGATTCTGGGGCAGGAGGTATTTCGGTGTTAAAAGAATTGGTAAAGATTCTACCAAACGAATCGTTTATCTACTTTGCCGACTCAGCAAATTGTCCGTATGGGCCAAAGCAACCCGAAAGGATTATTGAACTATCCAACTGCATCACAAAGTTTTTACTCGATAAAGGTTGTAAAACCATTGTGGTGGCTTGCAACACGGCAACCGCTGCTGCAATCGACTTTCTCCGAGGAAACTATAACGTGCCCTTTATTGGCATGGAACCAGCAATTAAACCTGCATCACTTAACACCAAAACTAAAAGCATAGGTGTTTTGGCAACGGCTGGCACATTTAAAGGGCGCCTATACATTGAAACAAGTAGAAAGTTTGCATCCGATGTAAATGTTTGCTACCAAGTAGGCGAAGGCTTAGTTGAGTTAGTAGAATCGGGCATGGCCAATTCTGAGGAATCCGAAAAACTACTTAGAAAGTACATTGAACCAATGCTCGACTGCAATATCGACCATATTGTATTAGGTTGCACCCACTACCCTTTCTTAAGACCAGTATTGGAGAAAATTATTCCTAAAAGTATTAAAATAATCGACCCTGCCCCCGCTGTAGCGCGCCAAACAGAAAAAATATTGAAGGAAAACGATCTTTTAACAACAAAGCAAAACTCTCCCAGCATTGAATTTTACTCAAGCGGAAGCACCAATATCCTTAAAAATCTCACAAGTAAAAATATACAATTAATAAATTCAACATCTATTAAATATATAGATGGAATATCTGCTTGCAATGTTTAAAAGAATTTTCCAAATTCTTTTTTATCTTTATTAAAAAATGGACAGTATGAGAAAAGAAGTTGAAATTGTAATTGAAAATACAAACCAAAAGGTACATATAACTCCAGGATTATCGCTGCATGATATTGCCCGCATTTTCGATATCAAACTAAAGCACCAAATACTTGGAGCAATGGTTAACAACCAGATTAAAGAACTGGATTACGAAGTCTTTACTCCAAAAACAATTCGCTTCATCGACATTACTCACCAAGCAGGAATGAGGATGTACCAACGTTCGCTTTTCTTCGTGCTGCAAAAAGCAGTTCGTGATATAATTCCAAATTCGAAAGTTAGGATTGAACATTCTGTATCGAAAGGTTTTTATTGCGAGATTGATGGCTGCAATCAATCTCTTGAACTACCACTAATTTTCACAATTTGTGATAAGATGAGGGAAATTATTGCAGCAGACCTACCTTTCCGTCGCGATAAAGTTCTAACCACCGATGCTGTAAAAATATTTCAGGACTCAGGCTATCACGACAAAGCTAAATTATTTATTACCAGACCAAAACTATACACATCGGTTTACTATTTAAGTGATATATCCGATTATTTTTTCGGAAGTTTAGTCCCATCTACGGGGTATCTCAAAGTATTCGATTTGGTGAAATATTACGATGGAATGTTACTGAGAATCCCAAAACGTTTTAACCCAGGCGAAGTAGAAGACCTTATTCTGCAAAACAAAATGTTCGATATCTTTCAGGAGTATAAAAACTGGGTTGAAATATTGGGTGTTGAAAGCGTTGCTGCCATTAACGACGAGGTTAAGAAAGGCAATGCAAGTGAATTAATAAAAATCTCGGAAGCTCTTCATGAAAAAAAGTTTGCATATATTGCAGATAAAATTCATTCATCGAAAAACAAAGTAAAAGTAGTCCTCATTTCCGGCCCATCATCGTCTGGTAAAACAACCTTTGCAAAGAGACTCGCGGTACAGTTAAAAGTTAATGGACTTAAACCCTACACTATATCCCTAGACAATTACTTTGTAAATAGGGAGGATACTCCCCTCGATGAGCATGGAGAATACGATTTTGAAGCACTGGAAGCACTGGATATCAAATACTTCAACAATGATTTAATAAGGCTCCTCAATGGAGAGGAAATTGAATTACCAAAATTTTCCTTTGAGCAAGGCAAGCGATACTTTGACAATACTAAACTGAAAATCGATTCAAATGGCATTATTGTAATTGAGGGTATACATGCGCTTAATCCAAAATTAACCCCGCTAATCCCAAATGATAAGAAATTTAAAGTGTATGTATCAGCCCTGACATCCCTTTCCATTGATGGTATAAACAGAATCCCAACTACCGACAACAGACTAATTCGACGTATTGTTAGAGATTTTAGATATAGAGGCTACAGCGCCTACGACACCATTAGCCGCTGGGAAAGTGTTCGCCGAGGCGAAGACAAAAACATATTCCCCTACCAAGAGGAAGCCGACGAAATGTTCAACTCGGCATTATTGCTTGAGTTTGGAATCCTTAAGAGTTATGCCGAACCAATTTTACAGGAAGTCCCTTCCAATAGACCAGAGTACGATGAGGCTATGCGTTTACTTAAATTCCTAAGTTACTTTTCGCCAATTTCAGACAAAGAGGTTCCACCAACCTCAATAATCAGAGAATTTCTCGGAGGTAGCACATTCTCGTATAAGTAAAAAATACATACTTACTTATCAACAGTATATATAGCTGTATATCTGACTATTAACTGGTTTTTGTTGACATTAATTCAAATCATAAATACGATAAAAGCCAATATTTTAGGCTAATCCTGTACTAACTATTGTAATAATTTATTATTATTGTACTAAATTATACCTAAACTAAGAACTTAGGCCTAATGCTAAGGTTATTATTTGTGCTACTTAACATGGTTGGAGTAATGCTTATGAATATTTTCATAGGGAGTGATGTTACTTTAACTATTAATGCACCCACAACTATCAGTGCTGGTTCCGAATTTGATGTTGAAATAATTCTTAAAAAAGACAATATCGATGGATTCGCTCGATTCCAACAGCAACTTCCATTGGGCTTAACCGCACAATTAGTTGAATCATCCTACGGGGATTTCTCTTTTGAAGACCAAAAGGTTAAGTTTATTTGGCTAAAGATGCCCTCAGACAAGGAAATTAAATTTACATACAGAGTAAAAGTTGACGAAAGACTTAAAGGGCAATTCAACCTAAAAGGAAACTTTGCATACATAAGTGATAACAACAGGAAGAATACCGATGTTGAATCAAACTCAATATCAATAAATCCTTCCACTCGAAT
>CAZTVY010000347.1:0-3185 GCA_964617235.1 uncultured Rikenellaceae bacterium
CATTGTCCGCGATAGCGACCGTGCCGCACCACTAGGAACAGGAACATTTAAAGTTGGTGGAAACTACGCTGCAAGTTTACGTGGGGTTATTAAAGCCCATAAGGCTGGTTATGGCTCTCCAATGTACCTCGACACCGTTGAAAAACGTTACATAGATGAAATTGGTGCAGCAAACTTCTTTGCCATTAAGAATAACACTTATATTACTCCAAAATCGCCTTCAATTCTTGCTTCAATAACCAATATGAGTTTAATTCAACTTGCCGAAGACCTCGGCTTAAAGGTTGAGCGAAGGCCTGTGGCTGTTGAAGAATTGGAAAGTTTCGAGGAGGTTGGTGCATGTGGTACCGCTGCAGTTATTTCACCAATAGGAGAAATCAATGACATTGATGGCGGCAAAATTTACAAATTCTGCAAGGATGGAAAACCAGGCCCAATATCAACCAAACTATACGAAACCCTTGTAGGAATTCAGTATGGAGATATTAAAGATAAACATAATTGGGTGACTATTATTGAATAATGAAACATACTTATTACATACCTAAAAAAGCCTCTGACATTAATCAGAGGCTTTTTTGCAAAGCGCTAATTAGCATTAGTTTTAATTTGTAAGAAATAATCGTTACATTCGCTGTAATCATAATCAATAACCCTAAAAAATGAAACGATTAAAAATTTTATTGATAGGACTTTTACTGATCTCTCCGGTTTGGGGTATTTCGCAGGAAGTCGAAAAAGTTAACCACGGAATTAAACAGTTCACGTTAAGCAATGGACTTAAAGTCATACTTGACGAAAACCATTCACAACCAGAGATTTTTGGATTAGTTATTGTAAAGGCTGGAGGTAAAAACGACCCCTCCGATGCCACTGGAATGGCACATTACCAAGAACACATGCTTTTTAAAGGGACAACTACCCTAGGCACTATAAACTGGGAAAAAGAGAAACCGCATATCGATAAAATATTTGGACTCTATGATGAGCTGGGCAAAACAAAAGATGAGGCAAAACGTGCCGAAATTCAGAAAGCCATTAACGAGGAATCGCTCAAGGCTGGAGAGTATGCAATTCCGAACGAGATGAATAATCTCATAAACGAGATGGGTGGTTCAAACATCAATGCAGGTACAGGACCCGATTATACTGTTTACTACAACAAATTCCCATCGAACCAAGTTGAAAAATGGATCGACCTATACGCTCATCGTTTTTCAGAGCCTGTCTTCAGAAGTTTCCAAGCAGAACTTGAGGTTGTTTACGAAGAAAAAAATCTTTATAACGACCAATTTCAAACACGCCTACTCGAAGCATTTCAGAAAAATTTCTTCAAAAACCATCCATATGGACAGCAAACCATTATTGGTACAGTTGAAGATTTAAAAAATCCTTCACTAACAAAAATGTACGAGTTTTTCAAAACATACTATGTGCCAAATAATATGGCGCTAGTACTTTCAGGTGACTTTAATTCGGAAGAAATTTTTCCAATAATTGAAGAAAAGTTCGGCAAATGGGTTAAAGGAGAAATTCCTCAGCTAAGAACCTGGGAGGAGAAACCTTTCAATGGCAGAGAGTTCTACCAAGCCAAGCTTACACCAATAAAAGTAGGACTATTTGGATATAGAGCCCCTTCGAGCAAGGATGAAAAATCGATAACTACTGAAATCATAACCCGTTTACTCAACAACAGTTACTCCACTGGCTTACTCGACAAACTATCGATTGACGGCAAAGTGCTTATGGCGCAAGCAATGCAGATGCCATATCAGGACTACGGTGCAATAATTATGTTTACTGTCCCTAAAATTGTTGGCCAAAGCTTGGAAAAAGCAGAGGCTATTGTTATGGCAGAACTTGACAAACTAAAAAAAGGAGAATTTGACGAAACAATGATTGAGGCAATAAAGCAAGAGATGTATCGCCAGCATATCACCAGTATGGAGAATATTCAAAACAGAGCATTGTTTATAAGTCAAGCTTTTGTTAAAGACCAGTCTGTTGATGACGCATTTGATTACCCTAACAAAATCAAGAATATAACCAAAGCAGATATTGTTGAGTTGGCAAATCAGATTTTCGGACCCAACTATATTGCTTTTTACTCAAAAATGGGCTTTCCAAAAAAAGAAAAAATTCAGAAGCCAGGTTACAAGCCCTTGCTTGCAAATGCAAACGTTAAAAGCGAATACGCTAACCACTTTTCTAATATCCAATCAAAATCTCCCAACCTGAAATTAATTGATTTTGACAAAGATGTTGAGAAAGTATCGTTAAAGGGCAACCATAGCCTTACTAAAGTTGAAAATCAACTAAACGATGTCTTTTCTTTAACTATCAACCTTAAGGTGGGTAAAAGTGCAATACCTATGCTGAAGTATGCTAATCAGGGAATTTCGATGAGCGGTGCTGGAGATTACAATGTTAATCAACTTAAATTAGAATTTGCAAAAATTGGCACATCATACAACGTTTGGGCCGATGAAACAAACACGTACATTGATATCCAAGGAATTGAAAACAATCTAGCACGCAGCATCGAACTAGTCGGTTTACTGATGAAAGATCCCAAATTGGAACAAACAAAAGTAAAAACCATTGTTGACGGTGAATTCACAAATCGTAAAATGGAAAAATCGGAGCCCGACAATGTTGCTCAAGCACTATTCGAATACGGACTATACGGAAATAAATCGAGTTATATTGATAGGCTTTCAAAAAGCGACATGAAGAAACTTCAAGCCATTGAGTTAACCAACGCATTTAAGCAGGCAACTGAATACCCCGTTCAGGTTCGATATAGTGGGAAAACTTCGTCGCAAGATGTTGCCCAGCTAATTGAAAAGAACTTACCATTAGCCGAAAATCCTAAGGTAGATAAAACTCCTCTGGATAAACCTACAAATCAATACTCCGAGAATACAATTCTATTTGTAAATAAAGCCAAAGCCCGCCAAAGCAAAATGTTTGTATTTGTAAATGGAGAGCCATTCCAACCTCAAGATGCAGTAGCAATTGAAGCGTTTAACGATTATTTTGGCGGAGGTTTCTCTGGGCTTATACTACAGGAAATCAGGGAATACCGCTCATTAGCCTACTCTGCTGGCGGAAGTTTCCGTTTCCCAAGGACAAAAGGAAGCCCCGTAAACTTTGTGGGTTATACTGGTACACAGGCCGATAAA